>CASECH010000062.1 GCA_949286405.1 uncultured bacterium | reverse complement strand
CGGGATGTAGCGCAGCTTGGTAGCGCACCTCGCTTGGGACGAGGGGGTCGCACGTTCAAATCGTGTCATCCCGACCATTTTAAAAGACTCACTCAGGTGAGTCTTTTTTTGTTTCAATATTCATTGATACACAATTCTTAAAGTTGACTTGCTCTATATTTTATAATAAGCTTTTGAAAGAATGTTATATAGATTATGTGAGGATTAGGGAAATTGGATTTTACTACAGCGACTATACATTTATTGAAATTGCTTGCACATTTTGTAGGTAATTACGGAATAGCAATTATTTTACTTACACTTGTCGTAAGACTCGCAATGTGGCCATTGAACGTACAACAACAACGTTCAATGAAAATGATGCAAAACTTACAGCCTAAGCTAAAAGCTATACAAGACAGATATAAAAATGATCCGCAGAAAATGCAACAAAAAATGATGGAGTTTTACAAGGAACACAATTTTAACCCTATGGGTGGTTGTTTACCTTTATTAATTCAAATGCCTATATTCATTTTGTTATATTCTGCATTGATGAGCCCTCAGTTCATTCAAATTGCCGGAGATACTTCTTTTGGTTTCGTAAAACGATTAGATACAACTCTTAGAGCTACTGCCGGTCGTTCTATGGACGGAACTTTTGGTGTATCTAAAAATGATACATTTATGCTAGGTAAAGTGGCAACTGTATATTTACCAAACGAAACTCTAGAAAATGTAAAAATCAAAAATCCAAACAAAGCTCTTGAAATTCAAGGAGAATTCACTCCTGGTGAAAATATTGATTTTAAATTGGACTTGGATCATCTAAATTTAAAATTTGCACAACTTGATCAAATTCAAAAAGCAGAAATATCTGTAACAGATATGACAAATAAAGAAGTTGAAAATGTTACATTCACTAAAGAAGGAAGCGTACTTGCAGCATCTGTACCAACAACTGTTGCAGCTAGATCTTTCCATTGGGATGTACTAGCATTAATAGTTTTATTTGCTCTTACAATGTTTTTATCACAAAAAGTGATGATGGCTTCTCAAAAGCAATCTGACAGCAATATGGATCCAACACAACAAGCTATACAAAAATCAATGGGTACATTTATGCCAATAATGATTATTGGTACTTTTGTAATCATACCTATACCAGCAGGGGTTTTACTATACTTGGTAACAAGTAATTTAGTACAAATAATCCAGACTGTTATTGTGAATAAACAAATTGATGCAGAACATGAAAGAACTAAAAATATTGCATCTGATGCAGAAGTAGAAAATGCTAAAAAAATTCAACAAAAAGACTAATAAGAAAGGCATAATGCAAAATGTTATTATCAGAATATGATTACAAATTACCCGAAAAATTAATTGCACAAATGCCAGCAGATAAAAGAGAAAATTCAAAGATGATGGTTTTATCCAGAAAGGATAAAACCATTTCTCATAAACATTTTTATGACATTGTAGATCTTATTGATGAAAACAGCTTACTTGTTATGAACAACACAAAGGTTCTACCTGCAAGACTTATAGGACAAAAGGATACAGGAGCTAAAATTGAAGTTTTTCTTCTAAAACAAGCCAAAGAAGAAAATAATAATCAGCATTTATGGGATGTTTTAATAAAACCATCAAAGAGAGTTAAACCGGATACAATAATAAAAATAAGTGATGAGTTATCCGTAAAAGCCATAGAAAGACTTGAAGAAAACGGAGAATGGCTTGTTGAATTGTTATTTGAAGGAAATAATGTCCTTGATATACTTCATCGAAACGGTCAAATACCACTACCTCCTTACATTGAAAGAAAAATACCTAATGAAGATTTAAAAAAACTTGATTTTGAAAGATATCAGACAGTATATGCAAAAGATGAAGGCTCAGTTGCTGCTCCGACAGCAGGTTTGCATTTTACACAAGAAATTCTAAATAGATTACAAGAAAAAGGTGTGGAATTGGCATATGTAACATTAAATGTCGGACTTGGAACTTTCAGACCCGTTCAGTGTGAAAATATCCTTGAACACAAAATGCATTCAGAAACTTTTGAAATATCTCAAAAAGCTGCAGAACAAATTAATGATGCAAAACAAACAGGCAGAAAAATTATTGCAGTCGGAACAACAACAGTTAGAACTCTTGAGACTGCATATCAAAAATACGGATGTATAAAACCTTGCCATGACCATTCAGAACTATTTATATACCCGCCATATGATTTTAAAGTAATAGACAATTTGATTACAAATTTTCATTTACCTAAATCAACTTTATTAATGTTGGTAAGTGCCCTTGCTGGAAAAGATTTTATATTCGATGCATATAAAGAAGCTGTTGAAAATAACTACAGATTTTTCTCATATGGTGATTGCATGTATATTATGTAATTTGATTATAATTTTGCCTTTTTTCTAAAAATCATTAATTCAAATAGAGGATACACAAAAATCCAATTGAAAGTAGAATAAAATTGGTGGGAGAGGTATTCTCTAAAAAATATTTGAATTATAGAAAAACGGGACGGATTAGGTAGTATGTTTTCACAATTTATACAAAATTTATTAAATTCAGGCGGTCAGACAGCTGCAATGCAACGCTATGCACAATTAACTAACTTTCAAAAAAATATGGAAGGAGTACAAACTCCTCAAAATCCTCTTGATACTATTTATCCGAATAATGTAGGTGAAAGAAAAATAAATTCTCCTTCATTTGAAAAAGTTCTACAAAGTACTACAAGGAGTGACTTTGGAACTTTATTGCTTAATCCTCAATCCCTAAAAGTAAATGCTAATATAGTCCAAAACAACCCATCAGTTAGTCTAAATAATGCTTTACAAGAGGCTGCCGCAGCGACTGGTGCAGTGAGAACAAATTCTGCGTCAACTAAGGCACAAATACTTGATTTAGTATCACAAATGTCTAAAAAACATGGGGTGGATGAAAATCTTGTAAAAGCTTTAATTAAACAAGAATCAGGATTTAATCCGAATGCAAAATCGAAAGCAGGAGCTATGGGATTGATGCAATTAATGCCTTCTACTGCTAAGAGTCTTGGAGTAAATAATGCCTATAATCCAGTACAAAATCTTGATGGTGGTATAAGATATTTAAAATCAATGCTAAATAAATATAACGGTAATGTAATTTTAGCACTCGCAGCTTACAATGCGGGTCCTAATGCAGTCGATAAATACGATGGAGTTCCTCCCTACAAAGAAACCCAAAATTATGTAAGAAATATACTAGCCAACTATCTATAATTAAATTATATTAAAGGCTTTACTTTATTATGTTGTTTTTGCTACAATAATTTCATTATTATGCAATACAAATAGGAAGGGATATAAATGAAATTTTCATCATCTTTTAAGGTAGGGCTTTTAACGCTTTTAGCATTAGTATTATTACTTGGCGTCGTTTTGAGAGTTAAAGGCAGAGCTTTTTCTTCCGGTTCAAGAATAGAAGTGCAGTTCAAAGATGTAAACGGCATGCGACCTGGAGCAGGAGTTCAGATGATGGGACTTAGAGTTGGTCAGGTAGAAGAAATAACCCCTGTAATAAACGGTGACAACAGCTATGTAAATGTTAAATTTGTAATTACAGAACCTCGCATAAAAATACCTAAAGCATCTGTTTTTTCAATACAACAAACCGGACTTATAGGAGAATTGTTCCTTGAAATAACTCCTCCAAAGATCAGAACTGTATATATACCAATGCTTAATAAAGACATATTATATAAAGATGATAAAGTAGAAATGAAACTTGATAATAAATTTTACGATGTAGGTAAAATTAGAAATATTGAAGTTATTTCTAAAAATGCAATTCCATATAACTTAAGAGATACTATTAAAACAAATTTTGCATATAAAGTAGATTATGTAATAGATTTACCAGGCCTCATTCTGCCTGAATTTTTGAAAGGTAAAGCTATAAAAACTGACGGGAAATATAAATTAAGGATATCAACACTTGATGATATCACTTTGCCTTATCCAAAACAAAATTCTCCATATACGGTTATAGAACCGATGAGAATAGCTGATTTTATGGATTGGCAATACAGAGCTGCAGAATCATTAACAGAAACAAACAGAAAAATTAATGACTTGTTGTCAGATGAAGTAATTGCGGAATTAAAACTTTCTGTAAAAAATATAAACGCACTTACCGGACAGACAAGTGTTACAATGAACAAACTTAACAGTTTGATTGACAGTTCTCGCGGAGACATTGACCAATTGATGGTTATGATGGATAAGGCTACTACTGACTTCAACCAACTTTCATATAACTTGAACTCTATAATTGGTGATCCAAAATTCAAGACTACAATGTACTCAACAGCTGATTCTGTTGATAAGTTGTCACAAAACTTGAACAAATTATTTGGAAACGAACAAGAAGCTCAACAAATGGCTAACGATTTCAGAGAAATTGCTCACAACGTAAATGAAATAAGCGGTTACGTAAATTCTCTTACAAAAGATGACCAATTGAAAAAAGATATTAACAGAGCTGTTGCAAACGTAAATACTGCTATGACAGATATTTCTACAACATTAAATACGGTAAATGCTCTTACTCCGGAAAAGAAAACTGAATTACAGACTATAATAGAAGATACAAGAGTTACAACTTGCAATTTAAGAAAATTCTCTGAAAAATTAAACAAAAGATTTTTATTATGGAGATTAATGTTCTAGGAAACTTCTGAAATGAATTTAAAAACAGAAATAACAAACATACATTATAATAAAAATGCAAGCGGAGTTTTGGTAAAATTTTTAGAATTTTGTTCAATCTTCTACGGTATTGGCAGCAGTCTAAAAAATCTGCTCTATGATAGAAAAATCCTTAAGCCTAAAAAAGTTCAAGCATACGTTATATCCGTGGGCAATATAACAACAGGAGGGGTCGGAAAAACACCTGTTGTTTCTGAAATTGCAAAATACCTCATTGTAAAAGGAGAAAAAGTCGCAATAATTTCTCGAGGATATGGTGGAAAACTTTCAAACGAAAATATAAACATTATATCTGATGGAAAGAATATTTTTTATAATGCACAACTAGCAGGAGACGAACCTTATTGGCTTGCAGAAAATACCAAAGGTGCGTATGTGCTAACTTGTAAAAATCGCTATAAAGCTTGTGAGTATGCTATAAAAAATTATGCAGTAACAAAAATTATTTTAGACGACGGTTTCCAACACAGAAAACTACACAGGGATTTAGATATTGTGTTAATGGATAGCGAAAAAGGTTTCGGCAACGAAAAACTTCTTCCTGCAGGTCCACTAAGAGAAGGAACAGAAGCTTTCAAAAGAATAAGTAAAATGGTCATTGTAAGTAAAAATATTGACCATACAAGAGCTGAAAAAATAGTTAAGATAACTGCAAAACGAATGAAAATTCCAACTTATATATGCAAAACCGAACCGGATTATATTTATAATATAAAAACAGGAGAAAGACTTCCCTTAGAATCTGAGGTTACTGCAATATGTGCGATAGGACAACCTGGACAATTTTTTGACTTTCTTAAAGATTATAATGTAAAAGAGATGATACCATTTGATGACCATCATCAATATACATTAGAAGATATAAAAAGTGTAAAAGGAAATATTGTCACTACAGAAAAAGATGCCGTGAAACTAAAAAGTTTTGGTAAAGATAACATTTACGCTCTTAAACTTAAAACAATAATAAATGTAGAGGACCTGCTAAGTGAATAAAACGACTGATATTGATAGTATTGTAAAAATGTTAAAGGAAGCAGATCAACCTAAAAGTGATTTTGTTCTTTTAATGGATTCATTTAAAGATCCCTATCTTGTTCTCATAGCTTGTATACTAAGTCTGAGAACTAATGACAAAACAACGTACCCTGCGACTTTAAGAATGCTCAAATTAGGCAAAACTCCTAAAGACTTTGCCAAATGCGATGTTAAAAAACTCGAAAAAGCTATTTATCCAGTTGGATTCTATGCAAACAAAGCTAAACAAATAATAGAATTATCTAAAGAATTAGTTGAGAAATATGATTCTCAAGTTCCAAATTCTATTGAAGAATTGACTAAATTTAAAGGGGTTGGTAGAAAAACTGCCAACTTAACAATTTCATTAGGATTTAACGAACCGGCAATATGTGTAGATGTACATGTTCATAGAATTTTTAACAGACTCGGGTATATAAAAACCAAAACTCCTGATGAAACAGAATTTATACTTAGAGAAAAATTACCTCAAAAATACTGGATTGATATAAATACACTACTTGTAACTCACGGTCAAAATATATGCAAACCGATAAAACCTTTGTGTGATAGATGCCCAATATCCAAATACTGTGAGAAAAATTTATAAAAATGATACTTAAAATAAATAACTTGCATAAAAAATATTAATATGAGATAATTTGGTTAAGATTGTATATGGTCCTTTGATACAATCGGGGTTAATTATCATTATTATATAGGAGTGTGAGATGAGTGTAGAAAATCCTCACAAAATCGACACATGTAAGTTAGATGAAATTATCAACTCATATGGTTGTAAAAAATCTAACCTGATAGCGATTTTGCAAAAAGTACAGGAAGTTTACCGATACTTACCTGAAGAAGCTTTAATCTATATCGGTACAAAAATAGAAGGTCTATCTCCTGCAACAGTTTTTGGAGTAGCAACATTCTATGCTCAATTTTCTTTAGAGCCAAAAGGGAAATACGAAATTAAAGTATGTGATGGTACAGCTTGCCACGTAAGAGGCTCAATGCCTGTACTCAACGCGATTAGAGCAAAATTAAATATGCCTGAAGGGCAACTTACAAGTGACAATGGACTATTCTCTTTAGAAACAGTGAGCTGTCTTGGAGCATGTGGTCTTGCTCCTGTTGTTGTTATTAATGAAAAAGTTTATCCTCAAATGACTTCTGACGCAATAACAATGGTGTTAGATATGCTTATCAAGGAGGAAAAATAATGGAAAAAACAGCACTAAATATTGACATAAAAGAAGAACAAAAAAAAGCTCAAGAACTTGTAAAAAAACAAGGACTGAGAGTACTTGTTTGTGCAGGTACAGGTTGTGTTGCAAACGGATCTTTAAAAGTAATTGAAAAATTCAAAGAGCTGGGGGCAAATGTTTCAATTTTATCAGATTACGATAAAATGACAACAGTACCGACAGGCTGTCATGGCTTTTGTGAACAAGGTGTACTTGTTGTAATACCTGACAAACACGTCACATATGTAAAAGTTAAAGAAAAAGATGTAGAAGAAATTTATGAAAGTCATATAAAAAATGACAAACCTGTAGAACGCTTACTTTATGTAGATCCCAAAACCCATGAAAAAGTACTTGATGATGCTCACATAAATTTCTACGCGAAACAAACAAGAACAGCACTTGCAAACTGCGGAAACATAAACGCAGAATGTATTGATGAAGCAATAGCTGTAAGAGGCTATGAAGCACTTGCAAATGTTTTAGAAGAAGGAAATCCAGATACAGTTATCGAAACAATCGAAAAATCCGGACTAAGAGGTCGTGGAGGCGGAGGTTTCCCTACCGGCCGTAAATGGAGATTTACAGCTGCAAATCGAGGCGGCAAATCATATGTCGTATGTAACGGAGATGAAGGTGATCCTGGTGCCTTTATGGATAGATCCGTAATGGAAGGGGATCCTCATAAACTACTTGAAGGTATCGCTATTGCGGCATATGCAATAGGTGCAGATGAAGCTTATATATATGTTAGAGCAGAATATCCTCTTGCAATTAAACGTCTGAGAAAAGCAATAAAAGATGCTGAAGAAAGAAACTTCCTCGGTAAAAATATAATGGGAAGTGATTTTTCTCTTGAAATTCATATCAAAGAGGGAGCTGGAGCATTTGTATGCGGAGAAGAAACAGCTCTAATAGCTTCCATTGAAGGTGAACGTGGAATGCCAAGACCAAAACCGCCATTCCCTGCAAATAAGGGACTATTTGGCAGACCAACTTTAATTAATAACGTCGAAACACTTGCTAACGTTCCTGTGATACTACTAAATGGAGCAGATTGGTTTGCTAAAATGGGAACAGAAACTTCAAAAGGTACAAAAACATTTGCTCTTACAGGAGAAGTAAATAACACAGGCTTAATAGAAGTTCCAATGGGTACAACTTTAAGAGAAATTGTATTCGATATCGGCGGTGGAATGAGAGATGGTAAAAAATTCAAAGCCGTACAAATCGGAGGACCTTCAGGAGGATGCCTTACAGAAGAACATCTTGATATCCCTATGGATTATGACAACCTAATTAAAGCAGGAGCAATGGTAGGCTCAGGCGGTCTTGTTGTTATGAGTGAAAAAACTTGTATTGTTGAAGTTGCTAGATTTTTCATGAATTTTACACAACACGAAAGTTGTGGAAAATGCGTACCGTGTAGAGAAGGTACAAAAAATATGTTGAAAATTCTTGAAAAAATTGTTGCAGGGAAAGGAGAAATGAGTGATTTAGATACTCTTGAAGAACTCGCTCATGCTGTAAAAGACGGATCTTTATGCGGGCTTGGAAAAACTGCACCAAACCCTGTATTATCAACATTAAAATATTTCAGGGATGAATATATCGCACATATTAAAGACAAAAAATGTCCTGCAGGAGTTTGTACAGCAATGAAAAAAGTAGTAATTAATGAAGCTCTATGTAAAGGTTGTACAAAATGCGCAAGAACTTGCCCTGTAGGTGCAATTGAAGGCACTGTAAAAAATCCTCATCACATTAATCAAGAAAAATGTATTAAATGCGAAGCTTGTTTTGCAAGCTGCCCATTCAGAGCTATAGTACTTGAATAAAAACGAGAATAAAGGAAATAAAAAAATGAGCGATAAAAAAACATTATTTATAGACGGAAGAGAAGTAGAGTTCACTGATGAACCAAATCTTCTTGAAGTAATAAGAAAAGCAGGACTTAATGTCCCTACATTCTGCTATCGTCCTGACCTGACTTCTTTTGGAGCTTGCAGAATGTGTGTAGTAGAAGTTGAAGGCAGAGGGATTCAATCATCATGCACAATGCCTCCTGAAGCAGGACTTAAAATTCACTTGAATACAGAAAAAACAAGAAGAATTAGAAAAACTGTACTAGAATTACTTCTTGCAAATCATGACAAAGAATGTCTTACTTGTGATAAATCAGGAAACTGTGAATTACAACAATACGCAGAAGAGTATGGAATCAAAAGAATCAGATATCCTGAAAAGCCTCTTGATGAATACCTGCCGATTGATGACTCAAGTCCATCAATTGTTAGAGATCCTAATAAATGTATCCTATGCGGAGCATGTGTGAGAGCTTGTAGTGAATTTCAAGGACATTCTGTACTAGGCTTTGCAAACAGAGGTTCAAAAACAGTAGTTCAACCAATGAACGGCAGACCTCTAGGGCAAGTTGATTGTGTAAACTGCGGACAATGTGCAGCTGTATGCCCAACAGGGGCATTAACCATAAAATCAGATGTAGAAGCTATATGGAAAGAAATTACAAATCCTAATAAAAAAGTTGTAGTGCAAATGGCACCTGCGACGAGAGTTGCAATAGGTGAATTATTTGGGCTAGAACCTGGAGAAAATTCTATTGGACTTATGAATGCAGCTCTTAGAAGAATAGGATTTGACCTAGTATTTGATACAAACTTTTCAGCAGATCTTACTATTATGGAAGAAGCTACAGAATTCTTAGAAAGACTAAAAACAGGAAAAAATCTTCCAATATTTACATCCTGTTGTCCAGCCTGGATTAAATATCTTGAAACAGAACATCCTGAAATGTTAAATCATCTATCAAGTTGTAAATCACCTATGAGTATGCTATCTCCTGTATTAGTAGACCTTGTACCTAAACACTTTAATATAGATAGAGAAAATCTTGTAGTTGTAGCTATTATGCCTTGTACTGCTAAAAAATATGAATGTAAAAGACCGGAATTGTCAAGAAATGGACGTCCTGATACAGATTACGTTCTTACAACACAAGAACTTGGCAGAATGATTAGAGAGGCTGGGATAAACTTCAAAGCAATTGAACCTGAAAAAGCAGATTCTCCTTTTGGAGAATACTCCGGTGCTGGTACAATTTTTGGAGCATCAGGAGGCGTTGCAGAAGCAGCAGTTAGAACAGCCTACGAATTCGTCACAGGAGAACAACTAAAAGATGTTGATATGAAATCCTTTAGAGGTACATCTAATCGTTCACGAGATATTGAACTTGATATCAAAGGCACGAAAGTTATCGTAAGAGTAGTATCAACACTTAAAGAAGCAGAAAAATCTTTAAAAGAAATTAAAGAAGGTAATGCAAAATTCCAAATGCTTGAAGTTATGGCTTGCCCTGGAGGATGCATAAACGGGGGCGGACAACCAAGAAGTTGCGATGATAGCAAAATCAAAGAAGAACGAGCAGAAGGATTATACAAAGAAGATGCTCAACTCCCTCATAGAAAATCACACATGAACCCTTCTATCCAAAAACTATATCAAGAGTATTTGGAATACCCTAATTCACATAAGGCACATGAAATACTTCATACAATTTATAATGATAAATTTGCAGGATCATATAAAGACGTATCTAAAAATAACTAAAAATGTGCATAAAAAAATAACTCCCAACAGCCAGCTGGGAGTTATTTTTTTAATTGTAATTTTATTTTACAGCTTTAATAATTGTATCTGTTATATCTTCGCCACCGTATAAAACTACGCCTTTAGCAAGTACAATATTGTAATTTCCAGCTTTTGCCTGCTCGTTAATTTTATTTGAAATATTTGCATCTATTGCACTTAGTTTTGTTGCGTAATTTTTATCCATATCTGCTTTTTTCTTATTTAATTCTTTATTATATTTATCTTCAAGAGCTTTTTTCTTATTAGCATCAGTTGTCGCAGCTACATCCTTTCTTGCCTTTTCAACAAATTTTACAATTTCTTGAGCCTTTGCTTGTTGTTCTTTTTTTAGTGCTGCAACTTGGCTTGAAGAATTTACAACTTTTGGAACATCAACTACCGCAATCTTATAACTAGGCGGAACATCTGACATTGCAAAATTACTTGCACACAAGCCTATTACAAAAGTTGAAACTCCTACTAATAAAAATTTAAATTTGTTGTCCATAAATTTCTCCTTAATAATATCATACTAATCATACTCACATACATTAAATGAATTAAATTAAAAAAAATACTACAAAATTAAATTGATTTTTTTTAATTTATACCTTTACAAAATATGTGAATATACACTATAATAATAACAGGTGTTAATAACTTTTTGCGAATAGATTAATTTTTGTAACTTTTTTGTAATATAAATTAAAAAATAGACATTATAATCAAAAAAAAGGCAAAATTTAAACTTCAGCATACTTGAATAAAAGTATCCAGATTACTTTAATTAATAGGTGAATAATGAAAAAGGTGAAATTTCAAAAAAATATTCTAAAAGCAGTATTATCAATATCTGCTTGTTGTGCAATAGCTCTACCTACAACATTTAATAGAGCTTATGCTGCACCTGACTTAGCTCTCCCTCAATCAATAATGAATGAGGTTGGAGGTAACATAAAACACGATACAGATAGTTTACGTTACAAAACGGATGAATACCGTCAAAAAGAGGACTATCAACACTATGAAAGAAATCGTACTCAGACTGGAACTGACCGACAAATCATAAAAAATAATGCACCTCAAGATAGTGGATACCAAGCAACTATTGAAGAAATGGACACAAAAGGAGTTTATATAAATTCGATAGAAGTATCTCCTTCTGAGGTATTAACAAAAGAAGAAATCAATAACATTATTCAACCTTTAGTTGGTAAAAATATATTCATCAATGACTTACAAAAAGCAATTGATGATATAAACAACTTATATGCACAAAAAGGTTTTGTTACTGCAAGAGCATACTTACCAGAACAAACAGTAGAAAATGGCAATATCAGAATCGATTTAGTTGAAAGTAAAATAGGAAATATTACTGTCCAACAAAATCGCTGGACAAAATCAAAATATATTACAGACAGAATGCCTCAAAAGCAATCTGAATTATTTGATATTGTTGAACTTGAAAAAGACGTGTTAGATTTTAACAGATACAATGAAGGCATTAAATTATCTGCTAATTTAAAAGCAGGTCAAGAACCAGGTACAACAGATATAGAATTAGTTGCAAATGAAAGTTTTCCATTCCACATAACAGGAATTATGGATAATCAAGGTCGTTATGCAACAGGCAGTATCCGTGGTGGAGCTATGTTATATGCCGACAGTTTATTTGGTGTTAGAGACAAAATGTCTATTGGGTCATACTTCTCTAAAGGTGCTACCAGCCCGTTCTTTGATTATAATATTCCAGTTAACAAACATGATGGACGTGTAGGATTTTTATATTCATCAACATTTGCAAAAATAAAATATGGTGATTACAGAGATTTTGGAATGGGTAGTAATGCATACCAATATTCTTTGTACTATTCTCAACCAATCATTAGAAAGCCTGGATTAGAATTAAAAGCTTATGGTGGTTTGAATTACAAACGTTCAAGAACATTCAGTAGTATCGACATCTTAGACGACTGGATTGGCGGAACTGATCAAATTACGAGTATTGAAGCTGCATTGCAATTAAGAAAAGATACAAAATATGGTATTTGGTATTTAAATCAAAACGCAGCTTATGCTATACCTATTTTCAACAGTCAAAGAGATAATAATTACTTCAAATACAGTGGTAGTGTAGTAAGATTGCATGACTTTTCTCATGGTGTAATAGGTCAATTGAGGAGTAATTACCAAATTGTTCCAGGTGATAAGCAAATTCCTTATTTGGATCAAATTCAATCCGGAGGTCTTGCAACTGTAAGAGGCTATCAAGAAGGTTTGATGATTGGTAAAAACGGATACTTTGTAAGTGGTGAATTGATGTTCCCTATTTTACCAAGATCAATTACAAGCCCTCGCACAGGTGAAAAAATTCCGTTTATCGGAAGATATGTTAAGGGTGCAATATTCGCAGATCACGCAGGTATTTTCCCTTCTGCAAGAGAAGATATATATGGAGGAAGCTACTTCCTAGCATCTGTAGGTATGGGATTAAGAGTACAACTTCCTGGAGATTTAAGTGCAAGACTATATTGGGGCTATCCATTAATAAATAACAGATGGGAACAAGATAGAAAATACGGTCGTTTCCACTTTGAATTAAGTTTAACACCTGATATTGATGCACTACTTGCAACAAGAAGTACTGCTCCAAAAACACAATTCCAAAAGAATGTTGAAGCTGAATATTTGAATAATTATGATGATACAAGACATTATGATTACTTCAGAGATGGTGGCGGCGGAGCGCTATAAGAAAAATTTTTATAACACTATTTATGCGATAACTTTAATAGTTATCGCATAAATATTTGAAAAGGGAGAGATATTATGACCAGAGGGATATTTGTCACAGCAATAGGAACTGACGTAGGTAAAACTTATGTATCAGCTCTTTTGGTAAAAAAAATGAGAGATTTAGGCTACAATTGCGGTTATTTTAAACCTGCAATTAGTGGTGCAGAAGAAATCAACGGAGAAATTATCCCAGGAGATTGTGCTTACGTTCTAAAAACAGCTGGGATAAATAAAAAACCTCAGGATGTTGCATCATATATTTTTAAAACCGCTGTATCTCCTCACTTAGCGGCAGAAATAGAAGGGGTTACAATACAAAAAAATAAAATCAAAAAAGATTTTGAAGATCTAAAAAAAGAATTTGACTATATAATTGTAGAAGGTGCCGGAGGTATAATATGTCCTTTTAATCTTGATAAAAATAATCAACTTCTTTTATCAGATGTAATAAAATCACTTGACTTAGATGTAATTGTAGTTGCAACAACAAAACTAGGCTCAATTAATGCCACAGTACTAACTACAGAATATATAAAATCACAAGGAATTAATGTTAGAGGTATAATATTAAATAACTACACCCCTGATGATTTTATGGAAGTAGATAATAAGAATCAGATAGAATATTTAAGCGGTATTAATATTATCACTGAAGTACACAATAACGAAAAAGATTTAAATATTACAGAAGAAAAACTTCTTTCAATTTTTAAGGAGATATAAATGAATACATCAACAAAAGATTTAATAGAAAAAGATTTAAAATACATATGGCATCCCTGTTCACAGATGAAAGATTATGAAACTCTAAACCCTATAATAATCGATCACGGAGAAGGAATTTATTTATACGATACTGAAGGCAATAAATATGTTGATGTAATTAGTTCATGGTGGTGCAATCTTTTAGGACACTGCAATCCAACAATTAACAAGGCTATAAAAGAGCAAGTTGATAAACTAGAACACGTTATTTTTGCCAATTTTTCACACAATCAAGCAATAAAATTATGTGACAGATTATCAAAAATACTACCTAAAGGACTTTGTAAATTTAATTTCACAGATAACGGTTCTTCCGCCATAGAAGCAGCAATGAAAGTTAGTTTCCAATACCACGAGCAGACAGGTAATCCACAAAAAACAAAATTTATGGCACTAACAGAAGCTTACCATGGAGAAACAATTGGTGCTTTATCAGTTGGTGATTGCGATTTATACACCAAGTTATATAAACCGATATTAATGGATATAATAAGAATAGAA
The DNA here is from genome assembly GCA_949286405.1 of uncultured bacterium. Taxonomy (GTDB): domain Bacteria; phylum Cyanobacteriota; class Vampirovibrionia; order Gastranaerophilales; family Gastranaerophilaceae; genus CALURL01. The sequence goes on along the minus strand of CASECH010000062.1, from coordinate 889 downwards.
GGTCCTGATTGCTATAGATGTCCTTATAACAAAAACAGAGAAAATTGTAATTGTGAATGTGCACAAAAAGCGGCTGAAACATTTGCAAAATATGGAAATGAAACAGCTGCGTTACTTGTTGAACCTTTATTACAAGGCTCAGCTGGAATGAAAATTTATCCACCACTATATCTCAAAAAATTAAGAGAACTATGTGATGAATATAATGTGCATTTAATTGCAGATGAAATCGCAACAGGATATGGAAGAACAGGAAAAATGTTTGCTTTTGAACATGCTAATGTATCTCCTGATATTATGTGTCTGTCTAAAGGTCTAACTGGCGGCTATATGCCTATGGCTATTTTCATAACAACACAAAAAATATATGATGCATTTTATGATGAATACAACACCGGTAAAGCATTTATGCATAGCCACACATATAGCGGAAATCCTCTTGCTTGTTCTGCTGCAAATGCCGTACTTGACTTACTTGAAGATGGTAAAATTCTAAAAAAAGCACAAGAAAACGCGATATACTTCAACAACATAATTAAAGAAAAATTTCTTCCTCACAAAAATGTTGGAGAAGTACGCCATATAGGTCTAATTAATGCAATTGAACTAGTTAAAGATAAAAAAACAAAAACTCCTTTTGACAGCAAGCTCCGTACAGGTTATCAAATCTATAAAAAAGCACTACAAAAAGGTGTAATTCTCAGACCCCTTGGCGACGTACTGTATTTTAATCCTCCACTTATAATAGAAAAAGAAAATATGGATTACGTAACAGACATAGCTCTCGAGTGTCTTAAAGAAATACTTCCGGAATAAATTTGCAACTCAAAGCTGATCGTTAATGAATTAACGTATCTTAAACACTTCTTACACCCTGCAAACATTTTCT
>CASECH010000061.1 GCA_949286405.1 uncultured bacterium | reverse complement strand
GGTAAAAGTTCCTTTAATTTAAGCATTTCAACAGACTTTTCTCCGACAGAATGAGCTGCTTTTTTCAAATCTAACTCAGCCTCAACAGGTATAACAAATACATAATGTTGCTTTGATTTTCCAACAGTAACAAGAGTTTTAAAAACCTGTTTTGGATTTTGGTTTAGCACAGATGCGACTTCAATACCACTTATTGCACCGGTACCTTCATAACAGTAATGAGCATACTGAACCTTAGCTTTATCCAAGATTCTCATTACATTTGTCTTGTGCTCACTCATATTTTTACACTTTCTGGAACACCATTACATATTCATGTTTAAAGATATAGAATCCACCTGCCAAAGCTCGGTATCTCCACAAGTTAGCAGTTTTACCTTTTGCTCTTTCATTTCCTTGAATATCTTTTACAATTATTCCTTTTAGCCTGAATCCAAGACTCATCATTCTAGCCATACATTCAAACCCTAGTGGCTGCACTTCAGAATTTTTGTAACTATCACCTATGATTAAGGCTGCAAAACGACCTTTTTCAAGCATATCATAACCATTCTTCGCTACTTTTGCAAAAAGATCGTAGAATTGTTCTGTAGATTCACAATTAGATAAATCTTCTTTTTTATCAGAAAATTTAATTATATCATCATAAGGTGGGTGAAGCACCAAGAACTGAGCTTTTTCTTCGCCCATAATTTCTAATCTTGCTTGTATTTTATCTCTTACAATATCTGATGCAGAATCTGCACAAATTATATTTACATCTGTGACAAGTTGTTTTGGAGTAAATTTTTCAGAAACTTTTTCTGCTAAATCTTCTTTTAACTCAACACCAATGCAGCGTCTATCCATATTTATGGCTTCGATACCTGATGTTCCTGATCCAAAAAATAAATCAAGAACAACATCTCCTTTTTTGGTATATCTTTCATAGAGCTGTTGAGCAATTTGAGGAATATAATTTCCATGATATTCATTGGAATGTCCGTTTTCTCTTAAACGATGAGGAAATTCCCATAAAGTATCAGTCTTAATATGGTCATAATCCTTCCAAGCATTCAAATTTATATCATTGTACTTTGTAGTTTTTACCGTACTTTTTTTAACTATTTGTAAATCCGCTTTTTTAGACGGTTTTAATTTTGTATTTGTCTTAGCTCTAACCAAAGTTATCTCTCCCCATAAATATATATTTTTATATTGTAAGTTTATAGAAATGTTTCAGATTTGTAATCAAACATTTAGATGAATTTGTTTTTGGTGTAGATTGATATTGAGTATGATGTTTTTCATACTGTTGGAATTGGAGGATTAATGTTCTCAGGACATATAACGATGAGTGATGTATACATGATTTTGGGCTTTTTGCTCTCAATGTATGCTTGCGTTTCAAATGATATTATTCAAACATTAGGAACTTTTTTGAGTGCAAACAAGAAAACTCCTTTTTATTACCTGTGGGGATTTTCTGTTGCTGTACTTGTAATCACAATAGTTACAGGCTGGATAGTAAATGATGGTGATATGTCATTTGGTCTTTTGACAAGAATCCCTGTCACAGAACATTATACTTTTATTTATTTATTACCGCCTATAATTTTAATTTTACTAACAAGGTGGGGAATTCCTGTTGCTACAACTTTTTTGGTACTGAGTGTATTTTCTGTAAGTGATACAAGCGTAATTTGGATGATGCTTACAAAATCAGTACTTGGATATGTAATAGCATTTGTTGTTGCTTTAATAATTTACAATATCATTGGACGTCCTTTGGAAAGGTACTTTTACTACACTCAAAAACGTTCAGGAGATACTAAAATTTCCAAATGGTGGATGGCTGCAAAATGGTGTTCTACAGCATTCATTTGGTCACAATGGTTAGCACAGGATTCTGCGAAATTATTTATTTATTTACCGAGAAAAGCATCTGTTGGAGAACTTTTATTTGTATTGACTTGTTTTACGGTATTTTTAGGATTTTTAACCTACCAACGAGGTGGTGACATACAAAATATAGTAAAAATGAAAACAAACGTACAAGATCCACGTTCTGCAACAATTATTGATATAATCTATGCATTTCTTTTATTGTATTTCATAAATCTAAACAACGTACCAATGTCTACAACTTGGGTATTTATAGGACTTTTGGCGGGTCGTGAAATCGCATTGTACCAACGTTTAAGATTTGAATCCCCTAAGAAAATGTATAAACACGTACTTAAAGATTTAACAAAAGTAACTATCGGATTATTTGTATCAATTATTGTAGTTGTAGTTCTGACTCAATACGAAACAGTTATCAAATACTTTATGTCTCACTTTATGATGCACTAGAGGGAATAAAATGGCAAGAATTAAACAGTTATCAAAGCACTTAATCAATCAAATTGCAGCAGGTGAAGTTATAGAAAGACCGGCATCTGTTGTGAAAGAGTTGGTTGAAAACTCAATAGATGCTGGGGCTTCAAAAGTAAGTATTGAAATTTCTAACGAATGTAGAGACATTAGGGTTGCAGATAACGGATGCGGAATTCACCCTGATGATATTATGCTTGCATTTTCAAAACATGCAACCAGTAAAATTCAGACAGACGAAGATCTTTTTGCAATAAACACACTAGGATTTAGAGGAGAAGCTCTATCAAGTATCATTTCAATTTCTAAAGTCACTTGCATCACAAGAACTAAAGATTTTGAGACCGGTACAAAAGTTAAATGCGAAAATAGCGAAGTAAAACAAGTTGAGACTGGATGTGCTGTAGGTACAATTATGGAAATAAAGGACTTGTTCTATAATATCCCAGCAAGACTTAAGTTTTTAAAAAGTCCAAATACTGAATTTTCATACATTCAAGAACTAATCCAATCTCTTGCAATCGCACACCCTGAAGTTGCAATTGAACTAAAAAAGAACGGAAAAACTACCGTAAAAACATCTGGGCAAAATATTCTTTTACAAACAATAAAAGAAGTCTACTCTCAAGAAGTAACAGAAAACCTTAAAGAAGTTCTAAAAACTGACCAAATTGAAGGTTTCAAAATTAGCGGCTACGTGAGTACTCCTGACTATACACGTTCAAGCAAAAAAAGCTATCATATGTATATCAACTCACGTTCTGTAAAATGCCCGGTATTCCAAAAGGCAATAGATCTTGCATACAAAAATCTTATTGCGAATGGCAAATATCCTTTTATTGTACTTAACCTTGAAATTCCGCCTTCAGAAGTTGATGTTAATGTACACCCGACAAAGAAGGAAGTTCGATACAAAAATACAAATCAAATTTTTAATTTTATATACACTTCAATTCAAGCAGGCCTTGCAAATTATGTAGAAAAGCAGCATGAGCTTGTTTTGAATGCACCAATTAAGGAACCTGAACCTGAAATTTCTGTATCGCAAAATGTACTGGAATTTCCAACACAACAGTCAAATCAATCTTTTATCAACAGAGAAACTGACACTATGTACATTTCAGATTCTGCAATGCAAGAAATTCAGAATGATACAACACTAAGTTTTTCCAAAGAAGAAAATACAGAACAAAAACAATTTTTCAAGCCAATCGAAAAAGAGCCTGAACCTGAAGAAAATATTATAGGCCAGTACAAAAACACATACATACTAATAGAAAAAGAAGACGGACTTGAAATAGTAGATCAGCACATCGCAGAAGAAAGATACATCTATGAAAAGTTAAAGTCAGAAAAAAATATCATTTCTCAACTGCTTTTTGTCTCAGATGTACTATCTGTAACAGCATCAGAAGCAGAATTAATCAAAGAAAATATAGAAAAATTTGAAAAATTCGGCTATGGCATTGAATTTTTGAAAGAAAATGAACTTATTTTCAGAAAAGTCCCTCAAATGATAGCTAAAGCTGATCCTAAAGAAATACTTGCTGATATACTTGCAAATATTGAAGGAGATATCGATGGACTTGAAGAAAAAATTCTTATAACAACCTCTTGCAAAGCTTCAGTAAAAGCAGGACAAAAGCTATCAACTTGGCAAATGCAAGAAATCATCAAAAAATGGCGTACAACAAAAATGCCTTATACTTGTCCTCATGGTCGTCCGATTACCAAAACAATATCACACAAGCAAATTGCAAACTTTTTTCAAAGAAATACCTAATTACCAAGGATAATCGTCCTTTATTTCCCATCCGTCTGCCATAATTTTTGCACTGCAACAATTATAGCTTACACTAATGTCACCACCCTTTTTGCAATGCTCGTTTATAAAATCGTTAGTTTGAGTATAGCAATATGGTCGTAATGTATTTTTACTATCCATTTGGTATATAAAAACATCATGTCCTAATACATTTGGAGATAAAGCTCCATTTACATCTACATAAACTAACAAATAATTAACATATAAAG
>CASECH010000060.1 GCA_949286405.1 uncultured bacterium | reverse complement strand
TGCTGTTTCTACGATTTTGTCTGAAGATACGTCAATTAGTTTGTGATCGTATGCTTTTAAACAAACTCTGATTCTTTGTCTTTTTGTGCTTGCCATTTGCATTCCTTTTTCTTTTTTAACTATTAACACAGTCAGGCTTTCGCCTGTTTGCTTAGATAAGTTTGCTATTCTAAAAATATTTCGGATATTAGTCAACACTCTAATCCAAGCATACCAATGGTAAAACAAACAAAATCGGCTGTCAACCGCACTATTTGAATATTGTTTAAATTTCGTAACATATTTTAATTGTAAATATTTGTAACAAAAAAGAGCCTTTTTATTGGCTCTTTTTTATATATTCATTTGATTTATTAGTTATTTTTTATCTTCTGAAGGATTTTCTTCTTTAGCATCTGTTTCTTTTTCTTGCGGACTTTCTTCTTTTTCAGAATCTTTATTAGCATTATTTTCTTCTGAATCAACTGTTTCAGAGGTTTCCTTCTCAGAAGAATCTTCTTCTTCAGATTTTTCTTTTTCTTCTTCTGATTCTTGTAGAGCTTTTTGGATTTCTTCTTCGTCTTTAGCTCTGATTACAGGGATAGATAGCATAAGTGCAACTTGATCTCCATCCTGTTCTAGGTTTAGTTCAAGTGCTTCTTTATCCATTTCTACATATTTAGAAAGAAGTTCAACTAGTTCTTTTCTCATTCTTTCCATAAGCTCTGGAGTAAGATTAGTTCTGTCTTGCATTAAAACAACTCTGAGTCTGTTGCAAGCTACATCTTTAGCTGAAGTTTCTTGTTTTTCTGTTTGGCGGAAGAAGCCGATTACTTTATTGTATAAATTAGTAAATATTTCATTCATATTACTTCTCCTTACCCATTAGGCCAGAGAAGAATTTTTTTACTTTACCCATTACGCTTGTATCTTCTTCAAGGTTTAGGAAAGGTACATCTTCACCGATAATTCTTCTTGCGACATTTCTATATGCTTTTCCTGCGAGGGATTTGTCATCATTTACAATAGGTTCCCCTTTATTTGTAGATGTAATAATACCTGTATCTTCAGGAATTATTCCTATTAAATCTGCTGAAAGTATTTCTACAACGTCATCCACACTCATCATGTCATTTGTTTTTACGAGGTTTGGGCGAACTCTATTTAGAAGGAGTTTGTATGACTTAATTTCTTCTTTTGCTTCAAGAAGTCCAATTATTCTATCAGCATCACGAACTGCTGACATTTCAGGAGTTGTTACAACTATTGCTTCTGATGCTCCGGCTACTGCATTTTGAAAACCTTGTTCAATACCTGCAGGACAGTCTACTAGAATAAAGTCAAAATCTTTTTTTAGTGTTTCGCAAATATCTTTTAATTGTTCTTCTGTTACTGCTGATTTATCTCTTGTCTGTGCAGCAGCTAAAAGACATAGGTTTGGATTTTTTTTATCTTTTACTAATGCTTGTTTTAGTTTGCAACGTTCCTCTACTACATCTACGATTGTGTAGACGATTCTGTTTTCAAGTCCTAATAACAGGTCAAGATTACGTAAACCGAGGTCTGTATCTATCATTACGACTTTTTTACCGGCTCTGGCTAGAGCTGTACCTATGTTGGCATTTGTAGTAGTTTTGCCAACTCCGCCTTTACCGGATGTAATTACGATAACTCTACCGCTCATGGTTTCTCCTTTTATATTTGTTGTATAGTTTATTTTATTTAAGCTGTCTAATATTTTTTGTGGATATGATAACATGGGTCTTTTTATACTTCGTGTAACTTATGTATGTATATTTGTTTATTTTTAATACAAGCCTCTTCTGGGACATATGTATCTGTTTTTTGAATATATGGAATATTTATGTTGTCAGGGCGTCTGGCAAATACATCAGCTATTCTTAATTGTATTGCATTCATTTTTAGTGCTCTTATTCTTGCGTATTTGTTGCCTTCTGAACCAGCATGAGCTATTCCTCCTAAGATACCCCATACTGATATATCTCCTTTGGCTATAATTTCAGAACCTGGATTTGCATCTCCTATAATCACAATATTTCCTTCAGATGTAATGCTTTGACCAGAACGAAGTGTTCTTTGGATGTACAAAGTCGGAAGTTTTTCTGTTTCTCTTAGTTGGTGTCTAAGATCAGGTTCTTCAAAGTCAATTTCTTCCGTATTTGATATATTATTTGCATTTTCAAGTTTATTGTTAAAGTCTTCAAATTCTTTAAAATCAATATTGTCAGAAGTTTCTGTTAATATTTTTTCTGTTTGTTGTTCGTTTAAAACTTCTTTTGGAATATTATCAGTTGTGTCTGTGCTATTTTGGGGTTCAATATTCTTAGCGTTTTCTTTTTCTGCATTTGCCTGTGCATCTTTCATTAATTTATTTAATTCTTTTTTATCCGTAAAAGTTTTTATTTCGGTATTTTCATCTCCAAATATTTTATCAAGAGCTTTTTCTAATTCTTTGTTAACTTTTTCCTTTTTTTCTTGTTCAAGATTAAATTCAGGCATAGGAATTTTATTTTCTAATTTTGAGATTGATATATTTAGTTCTTCTGCTGCTTGAATTGTTATATCAGAGCTTGTCGAAATAAATTCAATTTCTGAATTCATTGATTCTACCAGAGCTTTAATACTGTTAAGCTGTGATGGGTTAAGATCAATATTACCCATTTTTATGCAAACTTTTTTATTTTGAGCTTCAGGCAAATCAAGTACTGTACTTAATTCATAAATAATATCAGATGTTTTTTTTGCGTTTGAAACATCTACGATAAAACCATTTTCAATGTATCCCTTATCCATTTTTTCCCTTCCGCAAAACTGGTATATATTTCATGAAGATACATAAAACATTTTATAACATCAATGAATTATTTAGAATTGTAATATAAATTTATGCAAATAATTTTATGCAACAAGATTTACTTGTTTTTTTGCAAGATGTCTTTCAAGATCTGTTTTGGTGATTGCTCCGTCATTGTCCAAGTCCAGAGGATTTTGGGCATAAGCTTTTGTTCCTCTTCTATAAAATACTTCTTGATTAGCTATTGATGGAGCAAATACCAGTGCATATAAATCTCCTGCTGATAATCTTTTGTTGTCAGGGAAATTTCTCTTTTTTACCATTAAAAGGAATTTTTCAACCAAATCAAGTTGTTCCATTCCTGACATTCTGCCAACCTCTTGTTTTGTATAAGATGTGCCGTAATTTTTATTAATATCTTTCAGTGCGATATTAGTGAATTGGATTAAGCCAACTGCTCCTGTGCCATTCCAAGCTTGAGGATTGATTCCTGATTCACTGTTCATTACTGCAAGTAAGTCTTTATAGTCACAATTTAATTTGTTAGAAATTTCTTTTACTCTGTTAATGAAGTTTCTATCTAATTTAAAATTGGTATATCTTTTATTGTAAGTTGAACTTTTTCTTTTTATGTTGATTTTTTCGTCATTATTATTTGGTTGTATTTTTGAAATGTTGCTATTATTAACTGTACTGTTTGAGAATATGTTTTTATAAGTCGGTGTATATGTAGTGTTGAATGTTGGAAATTGGTAATTAAATATATTGTTTGGTTGTATATTATAGTTTGGTAAAAAATATTGATTTCTGAAAATATCTTGGAAAGTTGTATTTTGACTGAAAGACATTCCAAAATCAGGATAATTATATTGATATGAGTATATATTAGGGAAGAAATAATTAAAATTGTTAAATATACTCGGGAAATACCAGCTTTGAATAGGTGTAAAAAAGCCGGTCATACTATTAATATAATTACTGTTTATTAGTAAATTTCTGTAATCAAAACTAAACATTTTTATCCCTATGTAATTTTCCCCGTATATATATAAAGTAAAAATTTTGTGTTAAATTGATGTAATTTTATATTCATGTTAAATTTTATTAATAAAAGTTAATGATATGTTAATGTAAATTATTATGTTTATTATATTATATACATAGGGTAGAGATGAATTATGGTATTTAACGAGACTAAAACACACGAAATTACAGTAGACGTAGTAATTCTTACTTTAAAGAACAATGCATTACATGTATTGTTGGTAAAACGTAACAACGAACCTTTTAAAGATAAATGGGCAATTCCTGGAGGATATGTTCGTTTGTCTGAAAATTTGGATCAAGCTGCTTTAAGGGTATTAAAAGAAAGAACAAATGTTGATAATATCTATTTGGAACAGCTTTATACATTCGGCGATCCTCTACGTCACCCAAATGCAAGAGTTATTACTTGTGCTTATTTTGCTCTTGTAAGAGCTGAGGATTTGAAAATTGTAACAACTCCTGAGTTGTCTTGGCATAAAGTTTCAGATTTGCCTCCGTTAGCATTTGACCACAAAGAGATTATTGAATATTCTTTGAAAAGAACAAGAGAAAGATTGGAATTGTGTCCTGTGGCTTATCAATTGCTGAATGAAAAATTTACCCTAACTGAAATGCAAAAAGCTTATGAGCTTATAATGTGTAAAAAATTAGATAAACGTAATTTTAGAAAGAAAGCTCTCTCTACTGATGGTTTAATTGAGTTGGATGAATATACAAAATCATCTTCAAAAAGACCTGCTAGGTTATATAAATTTGAAAAAATTCAGTTAAACTCTAAAAGGGCTCATTTTATTTCTAACAAAAAGGAGAAAAAATAAAGTATGTTAGTTACAATCACTTGGACTATCCAGATAATATCAGCGTTGTTATTAATAGTATTAATTCTGTTGCATTCACCAAAAGGTGATGGTATTGCAGCTATTGGAGGAGCTTCTCAAATGTTTGCTTCTCAAAAGAGTGCTGAAAAAGGTTTAAATAAAGTTACAGGTATAATTGCAGCAGTGTTTATTATCTGTACATTCCTTTTAGGATTTGGAATTATAAAATAATCCCTTATGAGGGTGTAGTTTTGGATGAGATTTTTTCAAGAAATGAATTATTTTGGGGGCTAAAAAGTCAAGAACTTTTAGCCTCAAAACATGTTGCGGTATTTGGTCTTGGAGGTGTCGGGGGATTTTGTGCTGAAGCATTAGCAAGAGCAGGAATTGGAGAACTTACTATAGTAGACTTTGATACGGTATCTTTGTCAAATATCAATCGTCAATGTATTGCTTTTCATTCAACAGTCGGTCAAAAGAAAACATCTTTGTTCGAAACTCGTTTAAAAGATATTAATCCAGAAATAAAAATTAATGTGGTTGATGATTTTTACACAGAAGGTCTGCCAGTTCAAAATTTAGATTATGTCGCTGATGCAATAGATACAATGAGGTCAAAGATTTCGTTGTTAGAATATTGTGTAGAAAATAAAATTCCTGTAATAAGCTCGATGGGTGCAGGTAATAGGATTGATCCTACAAAACTTTATATTTCTGATATTTCCGAAATTGAAAATAAGAAAGCTCCGTTTATTTCAAATATTTTATATCAATTAAAAAAAAGGAATATAACTGCAGGTATAGCAGTTGTAGCTAGTAGAGAGACTCCTCATGTAGAAGAAAAAATTGTAAATAATGAAAAAATTACCACTGCATCAGGTGAAACTATAGAGTTTAATAAAATTACACCTGCATCAACTCCATTTGTTGCAAGTGTGGCAGGAATTTTTATGGCGGCATATATAACAAAAGAATTAATAAAAGGATAGCAATATGAATATATTAATAACAGGAGCATCAAAAGGTATAGGCAGGGTAATTGCTCAAAATTTGAAAAATATAGG
>CASECH010000059.1 GCA_949286405.1 uncultured bacterium | reverse complement strand
TTTTCTTCCATAGCTTTTACTAATTCAGCTGCTTCTAACAAAGTTAATTTTTCAATTGATTCTAAAATAGTTTCTACGTTACTCATTGATTTTCTCCTTTTATATTTTTTTAATTTCTACCACTTTTAACCACATATATTTACTCAAAAATACTACGCAGCTTTTTGATCTCTAACAGCTGCCATAGCACGAGTAAGCTGTGCCATAACTGCATTGACAGAGTTTGCGATACCTGAAGCAGGTGAATTGATAGATCCAAGAATCTTTGCAATAAGTTCTTCTTTTGAAGGAAGTTTTGCAAGAGCTTCTGTTTCAGCAGCTGAAAGTAATTTACCATCCATAGCTGCACCTAAAATAACACCTTTTTTAGTATCCTTAATGAATTTTGCTACTACTTTTGCAGGACTTACTTGATCTTCAAAACCAAAAGCCAAAGCAATCGGACCTTTGAAAGAATCAGCAAGTACTTCAAAATCAGTACCCTTTACAGCAATTTTAGCTAAAGTATTTTTTGTTACCATGTAGTCGCCGCCTTCTTTTTGAAGAGCACGTCTTAAATTTGTAATTTCTTCTACAGATAACCCGTTAAACTCAGTCATTATTGCTACTTGGGCTTTTTCTAATTTTGCTTTTATTGCATCTATTTTTTCAGATTTAAAAGCTTTTGTTGCCATCGTTAGCTCCTTTACTGTGTATTACTTTTTGGGGAACATCCCCGACTCGACCTGTTAACATACTAAAAAGACTTTGCGTTTTAGTATTTTCAACCGCAAAATCTTACACAAGCTAAAATATATTTCTCTAGTGTAACCTCGATTAGCTGAGAACATTTAAGTCACTTGGACACTAATTGTCTACGGTTGTATGCAAATAATAACAAGAATATAAACAAAAATCAATAGTTTAGTTAATTTTTCTTAATCAAAGTCCATACTTCAGTTCTTTCACCAAGTACATATGTCCCTTTTAACATTGGTTCATATGCACTCTCAGGTTCTATATCATATCTCATACAAAAATTGCCTAAACATATAACTTCATCTCTTATTTGCAATCCAAGTAATCTTTCCAGTATCGGATATACTTCTTTAAAAGGTGTTTTATCATCAAACACATCCACAGCGATATAACTAAATAAACGCCATTTTCTTTTACCCATACTCACACGAATTCTATTAATTGTTATATCTATATACTTTAAAATACTGTCAATTTTACTAAAATCTTTACAAATAATAACCATTTTATTACCTGTTTTAGCAAATTGACATTCAGGAATATTTTTTAATGCTCCGTAAAAAACTTTAAAAGCTTCATCTTCTTTTTCTTTTACCCCTGCACTAGCATCTCCACCCCAAAAATCATCAACCATCATATTTTTTGCAGAAAATTGAACCAAAATTCCAATATTATTACACTTTGAAACACTTTTCATTAAATCTTGACTTAATTTTTCATTAAAACGATTCTCTATCTGAGTTTCACAAACCACAATTTTATTTCTTAGTCTTTCATCAAAAACTAACAAACTAACTTTTAACTTAGTCATAATTACAACTAAACAAATCGCAATTAAGTCAAATAATAACAAAGAACCATCAAAATATACACCACCGACAGCGACTTCCTGATTATAAAATAAATGCATAAAATTAACAACTGCATCTGCAATCGGAGCAACAAAATCAAATGAAGTAAATCCTAAAAGTTCTAAAAACCAATAAGTAGCAGTTAGAAAAACTATTATCATTAAAGCTATTTGTACAATAAAAATTATATTAATTAAAATATTTAGCAACTTCTGAAATAATCTGTAAATTACAACCATAACCTATAAACCCAATTTTATATTATCTATTAATCTTACATTTCCTATTTTTAAAGCAATAAAAACAATTGTATCATCATCAGCTGTTTTCTTCTCATCTAAATCATTACAATCTCTAAACTCAAGGTATTCTAATGAATGATTTGAATTCAAATATGAATAAGCTGTCTCACTTAATGCACTCACATCATTTATACCTTTATTATAGCATGCTTTTATATTAAACAATATTTTACTCAAAGCCAAAGCATCATTTTTTTGATCTTCGGTCAAATATTTATTACGAGAACTTAAAGCTAAACCGCTCTTTTCCCTAACAATAGGACAAGCTATAATTTCCACAGGTATATTTAAATCTTTAACCATTTTCTTTAAAATAATTAATTGCTGCCTATCTTTTTCACCAAAAAATGCAAAATCAGGTTGAACAATATTAAATAATTTGTTAACTACCGTACATACTCCATCAAAATGTCCTACTCTTGATTTTCCACATAATTTGTCAACATAAAAATAAGGAGGTATCACGTATGTCAAAAAATCATTTGATAAAATATGTCCTTCTCCATACATTTCTTTTGGACTTGGAGCAAAAACAACATCAGCCCCAACATCATTTACAAGCTCCTCGTCTTCATCCAATGTTCTTGGATATTTATCCAAATCTTCGCCCGGACAAAATTGTATTGGATTTACAAACACAGATACAACAGTTTTATCGCATTTTTCAACACTTTTTTCAATAAGACTTCTATGTCCTGCATGCAAAGCTCCCATAGTAGGAACAAGCCCTATACTATAACCTTCTTTTCTCCAACCTTTTACTAACTCTCTTAATTCTTTAATTGTATGTATAATCATTTTTTCACACTTTCATAATAAATAATATCTAAAAAACTTCATCATCTGAAGGGAAATTTCCCGACTTAACATCGTCATTAAATTTTTTAGCACAACTAAAAATCAAAGACTTCATATCTCCATATTTTCTTGCAAACTTTGGCTTAAACTCCGAATATTTTCCAAAAACATCATCAGACACAAGCACTTGAGCTGAGCAATATCTCCCTGCACCACATGAAATAGTAGGGACAGAAAGATTTTCCGTTATGTATTTTGCACTATCTTGAGGAACCATTTCCAAAACGATAGAAAATACCCCTGCCTTTTCCAATCTTTTTGCTTGATTTAAAATTTCATCACTTGCATCTTTTGTCTTACCCTGAATTTTGTATCCACCCAATGTATTCAAAAACTGTGGAGTAAAACCTAAATGTCCCATAACCGGAACTCCTGATTCAGTAAGTCTTTTTATTAATTCAACAATATAATCACTGTAACCCTCAATTTTTACAGCATTAGCTCCACAACGGATCATCTCACCGCAATTTAAAATTGCGTCAGAAATATTAGCATGATAACTCATAAAAGGCATATCTGTAACAACCATTGCATGCTCTACTCCTTTTGCAACAGCTTTCGTAAAAATTCGCATTTCTTCAACACCAATACTATGGGTTGTATTATAACCAAGTGCAACCATAGCCAAACTATCACCTATCAATATAATATCTACACCTGCTTCATCAATATACTTAGCAGTTGAATAATCATAAGCTGTCAATACAGAAAATTTCTCATCTGCATCTTTCATCTTTTGAATAGTTTTTACAGTTACCTTACTCATAATTATATTTTACAACCTTGATTATCAGAAGTCTTATGATTCGCAAAATAAGACTTTCCATTTTTATGTTCTTTTCTAAACCAGTAATAAACAGCACGAGCTACACGATTTGAGCTGTGTCTTACCAGACCTTCTTTACTATCCTCTATCAATTTTCTTGAAAAAATTCTAACACCTAATTTTTTTAAATTTTCAACATCCAACTTAACAGGATAAGAACCTGATAGTTGATATTTCTTTGCCAAATTTGAAGGCATAGTATCATTTACCAAAACAGCATCAATGATATTTTTGCTATTAGCATGCTTCATAAGAGCACTAACATGGTCTGAAACGCTATAACCATCAGTTTCACCAGGTTGTGTCATTATATTACATACATATATTTTCTTCGCAGAAGCCTTAGCAATCTCTTGAGCAATTTCAGTTATCAATAAATTAGGAATAACACTTGTATAAAGGCTTCCTGGACCCAGAATAATTAAATCTGCATCCTTAATTGCTGCAATTACTTCAGGAAGAGCTTGGCATCTTTGAGGATCTGTAAACAATCTCTTTATTTTTCCATGAGCTTCAGGGATATTACTCTCACCATGTATTACTCTACCATCTTCCATCTCTGCAACAAGCTTCATATCATCCAAAGTCGAAGGAAGAACACGCCCTCTAATAGAAAGAACATTTGAAGATTCTTTAACAGCCCTTACCATATCACCTGTAATAGAACATAAAGCGGTCAAAAATAAATTTCCAAAACTATGTCCCTCAAGACCTTCTCCTGATTTAAATCTATATTGAAATAATTTAGTTACTAAATCCTCATCATCTGCGAGTGCTGCTATACAGTTACGGATATCACCGGGAGGCAAAACCCCCATCTCATTACGCAATCTTCCTGAGCTTCCGCCATCATCACCAACTGTAACTACTGCTGTAATATTATTAGTAATATGCTTAATACCTTTTAATAACATTGAAAGACCGGTACCGCCACCTACTGCAACAATTTTAGGCCCTCTGTTTAATTTTCTTTTTCTATACAAAGCTTCGAGCAATGTCTGATTGTCTTTACCATCGATTATTGACAAATTAGTCTTTGTCCAACCTTTAAAAAACATTCCTGCACCAAACATAACAACAGCAAACGCTATCCATTCAGTAGAAACATTTCTAGCCACTTTTTGTATAAATTCCATAGTATAAAAAATAGGCTTTACATCAAAAAGAATTAACACACCTAAAGTCATACATACAGCACCCAAGAAAATAAGTGCAAACCATCTTTTTACCTGTAGACCGGGTACTAACCATCTTGCTTCTTCCGGTAACTTCATATTATTTTTTAAACCAATCATCATCAATCACCTTATAAATAAATTATTTTACCAACTATTCCACCCATCCTGAAGCATAAACATTTTTATAGTTTACAGGTACAGGGGTAACTAATTCTTTAGCTTTTCTTGCCAAATCAATTGAATTCGATAACCTGCTTGAAAAATGAATTGTATCAATATTCAAAAAAGTTTTTCCTCCCTCTACATTTGAAACTTGAGAATAATTAAGTATTGTTTTTAATCTTTGAATAGACACGTCATTATTTTCATTATCCTTTGCTACGGAATTAATTGTTCCGTCAACATTATACATCTTTTCAAGATATACTTCTCTGGCAATAGGAATATTTACATAATCACCAACTTTCTCAATAACATCTCCAGCAGCACCATAATATACAAGCCATTGAGAACATTTTTTTATAGCATTAGCAAGTGCACAAGAAAAACTAAAACTTTCTGAAGCCATTTTATACATTGCTCCATGAGGTCTTACATGTTCAATTTCAAGTTTCATTGTCTTTGCATAAGCCATCAAAGCTCCTACCTGATATACCACCAATGCTTCTATTTCATCTTCTGATAAATCAATAGGACGATACCCAAAACCTTGAATATCATCAAAACCTATATGAGCTCCAATAACAACATTTTTCTCTTTTGCTTTTTCAAGGGCATTTTTTATAGTCATCGGATCCCCAGCATGAAATCCGCAAGAAACATTTACCGAACTCACATATTCAAGAAGCTCAAATTCGCAATTGTTTTTATATATTCCGAAACTCTGCCCTAAATCACAATTAAAATCGATATTTTTTATTGATTTTTTTTCTAAAATATCCTGCATATAACTCTTTCTCATTAAATTATGTACAATCTGAAATAATTATACTTCTAAAATAATTAATTACCACAATCTTTACATAAATTTAACGGATAAAAAAACATACACTAATCAACAAAAACATCAGCAACTTCAAAAAACATACACTGCTTTGTAAATTTTGCAAGTTCTGCAATATCCTTTTTCGAAAACTGTTTCATATTAAAGCAGAAATCATATTTTTTACTACCATTTATACGTTTAGATGAGAAAAATAAATATATATAACCATTTGTTAAAACATAATATTCCCCATCAAAATATTTCTTATCCATTAACTCATCAAGATTACATACTCCATTAAATTCACTCCTTACTGAATCAATTGATAATTCAGTAAAATCAAAATATTTTATATATAATGAACGTTTGCAAAGCCTACTTTTATTCCATTTTTTTGTAACATAATCAGCAGATATCTGATTAAATCTGGCAGCTTTTTTAAATTCACGACTATCAAAAGTGTTATATCCTAAAATTAAAAAGAACTTAACAATAATATTTTGCCTTTTTTCATCCTCACTCAACTCATCAAAACGCATCATAGCGGAGCCGTTACGTAATACAGCCAGATTTCTGGCCAAGACACGCTTATTTAATTTGTATATAACTTTTTTGCAAAAGAAATAAACAAAGTAAGAGAAAAATACCACCAGCAGAAATAATATAAATGCAACCAATATCATATATACATTTTACCACTTTTTTTTAATATTAGCAACCCCACTAATAACTAAAAAAATAAGGGCATCTAAAAGATGCCCTTAAAATTTCTTTCAGAAAAACTATTTTGCTGCTTGTATTTTATTAACAGCTTTAGTTAATCTGGATTTTTTTCTTGCAGCTGTGTTTTTATGTAAAACACCCTTTGAAACAGCCTTATCACATAATTGATATGCTCTTGACATAGCTGTATTCAAAGCTTCTTTATCATCAGCCTTTGCAAGTTCTAGTACTTTCTTAACAGCAGTTTTTATAGATGTCTTAAACGCAACGTTTCTTAATCTATTTCTTTCAGCTATTAATACTCTTTTTTTAGCAGATTTAATATTTGCCATTTCATTTTGCCTTTCTTTTACTCTTAGTCTGATTAATGACTTCAGACATATTGAGGATGTGAGCAAAACTATTTTGCTACAAAAAAGTGAAAATTACAACCCTCTTAAAATAAATATTACAAAAAAGAAATATACAACAATTATATTTTAATTTTTGTAACAATTATACAATAGA
The DNA here is from genome assembly GCA_949286405.1 of uncultured bacterium. Taxonomy (GTDB): domain Bacteria; phylum Cyanobacteriota; class Vampirovibrionia; order Gastranaerophilales; family Gastranaerophilaceae; genus CALURL01. The sequence continues at coordinate 3,568 of CASECH010000059.1, read as the reverse complement.
ATTAGTTCTTAAGGATTATATTTTTTAGCCATTTGTGGTATAAATATTATATAAGAGAGAATTATAGTTATATAATAATTCGTTAAGTAAGATATGGAGGCACAGATGTCAGTAGGACAATTCGTATTTATGTTACACAGTCACCTTCCTTATTATAGAAAGGCAGGCATGTGGCCTTTTGGGGAAGAAAATTTGTATGAATGTATGGCAGAGACCTACATTCCATTACTGAATGCAATCTCTGAATTGTATGAAGAAGGTATTAAAGCAAAATTGACAGTAGGTATTACACCTATTCTAGCGGAGCAATTAAACGATCCACACCTTCAACAAGGATTTGTAGAATATTTAGATTCAAGAATCAAGCAAGTATCTAAAGACTTGGAAAGATATCCTGATCCTAAAGTTGCTCATTCTCAGCACCTTAAATATCTTGCAAAATACTACTTTGACTGGTTTAATCATATCAAAGATTCATTTGTAAACAAATACGAAATGAACCTAATCGCTCAATTCAAAAAATATCAAGACCTTGGATGTATTGAAATTACAACATCTGGAGCGACACATGGTTTTTCTCCATTACTTGCAACTGATAGTAACCTAAATGCTCAATTTAAAGTCGGATCTGACACTACCAAAAGGTTATTTGGGAAAAAGGCTTCAGGATGTTGGCTTCCAGAGTGTGCATACAGACAAGGTTATGAATACGTTGGCAAAGACGGTAAAAAACACTGGCGTCCTGCAATTGAAGTAACACTTCAAAATAATGACATTGAGTATTTCTTTACAGAATCTCACGTTATTGAAGGAGGTAATTCAATTGGAAACAGACGTGTAATAGGGGTATATGGAAATATTGAATATATCCCGTTACCTGATCGTCCAGCTACCGGTTATGACACATATTCTGCATACTGGCTTCCTGATGCACAAGTTGCTGTAATGGGAAGAAATGACCGTGCAGGTTATCAAGTATGGTCAGCTGCCGATGGATACCCTGGTGACGGATGTTTCAGAGAGTTCCATAAAAAGGATGATAAATCAGGTATGCACTACTGGAGAATTACATCTCCTACAACTGATTTAGGAGATAAAATGCTATATGACCCAGTATTAGCGTTAAATAAAATCAATGAAAACTCTGATCACTATACAACATTGATATACCATATGCTAAATGATTACAAAAAAGCCACAGGCAAAGAAGGATTGGTAATGGTATCATTTGATACAGAGCTATTCGGTCACTGGTGGTTTGAAGGTGTTGAATTTATCAAACAAGTAATCAAAAAATTCAACGCATACCTTCCAGAAGTAGAAAGAATGACTGCAGGTGAATATATTCATGCTCATCCGCCTAAAGAAGCAATCCAAATACCTGAAAGTTCTTGGGGACAAGGTGGTCACTTCTATGTATGGAATAACCATTTAACAGAATGGATGTGGCCAATCATTCATGCTTGCGAAAAAAGGATTAATGTTATTGTTGATAAATATGCAGAAATTCCAGAAGATAAGTTGTTACTAAGAGCTTTAAAACAATTAGCTAGAGAAAACTTGTTATTACAAAGTTCAGATTGGCCATTCTTGATAACAACTTGGCAGGCAAAGGACTATGCAACAGATAGATTCCGTGAACATGTTGATAGGTTTGAAAAAATTGCAGATATGATTGAAAGCGGAAACATAGACGAAGCAGCATTATTTGAGATAGAAGATATTGATAACTGCTTCCCTGATATAGATTATAGAGTATATCTCTCTATCGAAGAAGGTGTAATTCCTCAACAATCAAAAAAACTTGCACCTCTATACAAATAAGAACAGCTAAAGTCTAATAATTAAAAAACTTCCTTATAAAATTACTAAAACATTCCTTTAGTTTTTGAGGAAGTTTTTTTTGTGTCCTTAGATTGCACATCACTATTCTTTTCTAAATCCACTTTGGCTTTTTTATTAAAAATCAATTCAGGGAATTCACACTTGAATTTTTCAACCAAACCTAAATCAAAACTATCATTATCTGACTTGAAAACAATTTTACCTCTTGTAGGATCAGAAAAAAAATCCAAAAATTCTGAATAATAATGTTTATACTTTGTTGCAGCATTTTCTGCATAATCTACAAACCCGCACCAAGGATCAACAATAATTAACTTATTATCACTTGTTCTCACACCCAAAACAGCATGGTCTAAATCGTGGTATTTATTAACTTTAGGTAAATAGCGATTAACAGATAAACAAGAACAATCTTTATACCCGTTAAGCTTAAAAATAACTTCACTTAATCTTCCAAGCTCCCCACAATTTGCAACATTAGACGCTTTTGTTTCTTGAATAGTATAACGATAAAAATCTTCAGGCGTAGTAGCAGTATCAAAAACATCTCTACTTTTTAACAACTTGGCATCTAAATTGATAACAGGCTGCTTATTATAATAACCGGGTTTCCTATTTAGCCTTGACGGAGACTGCACAGGAAAAGCCTGTTTTACAAATCTGCATAAATCATCAATTTGTCTAATCTCAGGATTTCTTGATGTAAAATTTCTATTTGATTGGATATTTTGATTAGTAATTTTCATACACCAAAAAACGAGCATAAAATTAATAATTGCCTAATTTTATAAAAAAATAAAGAAATATTAAGAATTAAAATATAATTTTGGAAAATCTTTTTTTATTTTCGCAAAAGCTTCTTTATCAGGTTCATATGATTTTAAAGGTTTTAATAAAATTTCTTCATTATCAGCTAAGCCAAAATTTTTATATAAATTTTTAGCGTGAGAAATACTTCCAATAAATCCATCAGACCAAAAATCAAGAATCACAATATTTTTATCCGGGATAAACGGTTTCCTTATAAATTTATTATTTCTTTTTTTAGGTACATTTATAGCGACAACTGCATGATCTAAAGATCTTGGAGCATCTTTTGAATTAACCTGCCTAGCTAATAAAGAATACATATCACACTTTCTTATACTATTCATTCTACAAATAGTCTTGGTGATTTCAGCATATTCATCACAATTTGCTACCTTAAAAGCCTTCACACAACCTACCAAACCTCTAAAATACTCAGACAATCCACCTTCTAAAGTAAGATTTCCTACAAACTTTCGCACAAAATCAAGACGTCTATTTAGCTCTGCAATATCACCAAATAGTTCTGGGACTTCTTTTTCTTCCATAAATTTAGCTTTAGATGGAGATCTTAAATCCTTGAAAGTTTCATCAAAAGCTTTCCTTACTTTTGGCAAAGTTCTTTTTATATTCACTTTACCATTAAAATTAGTTACACAATCAGTTTTATTCATAATCATATTTGGGATAAAACCGCTAAACAAAAAAAATTGCCATTACTAAAACTTAAGCAGTTACGTAAAAAGATTTTTTTAATATACATTTTGTTACAAAATTATAAAAAAAACTCTTGCAAAAAAAAAATCAGCATATTATAATTAATCTTGTCGAAAGACAAAGCGTAAGGGAGCGTAGCTCAGTTTGGTTAGAGCGCATGCCTGTCACGCATGAGGTCGCGAGTTCGAGCCTCGTCGTT
>CASECH010000058.1 GCA_949286405.1 uncultured bacterium | reverse complement strand
GCATCATCCCAGAAATTAAAATCAGAAGAACTAATAATTGCAGACATACCTTCTTTATAGCCTTTTGCTTGAGAAATATACATCGCTTGTTCGGCTAAAATCAATAGTTTTTCCTGGTCTCTTGAACATTCAGGATATGTCGCAATTCCAACTGATACCTTTACAGGACCTACATCATCTACAAAGCAACAAGACAGGCAATAAGTTATATATTCTGCCAAATACTTAGCATCTGCGGTATTAGTATCAGGTAAAATCACAGCAATTTCATCCCCGCCATAACGACCTGCTTTATCATTACTGCGGATATTCTGTCTTATTTTTTCTGCTAAAAGTTTTATTACTTCATCACCCTTAGCGTGACCAAATTCCTTATTTATCTTAGAAATATTGTTAACATCAAACATTATTATAGATAAATTAGTAGAATTGACATCAGCTTTTTGTAATTCTGCTGACAATACTTCTTGAAAACCTCTATGATTATACAAAGATGTCAAGGTATCAGTATTTGCATACTTATTTGTCTGTTCTATTAAATCAGCATTATGTAAGAATAATGCACAATAATTCGCAATAAATGAAAACAAGCCAATATTAGAATCTAATGTTTCCTTACCTACAATCATTACTCCTTTACATTGGTTTACTGAAACAAGAGGCAGTATCAATGAAGATGATTTGTTTAAATAAGGGATATTCAAAAATTCATTATCACTTTGCACAACTGGAGATGATGTTTTAAAACATTTTACCACCGGATTATTTTCATCAGAAAGAAAAACTTTTGAGGTATAAGTACTACCCATAGAATTAAAAATCTTTAAATTTATGCACTTTGATTTTTCATGAAAAACTCCAAATGCAGTATATAGACTGTTTAACTTATCAACAAAAATATTATGCACTGCTGAAAAAAGTGCATGGACATTATTTTGTTCTATCAATGTAGAACTTAATGATTGTATTAAATCAGTATAATCAATAATCTTTGTTGTTTTTATATTATTTAAATACCCTGCATACATCCTATTTGATGTTTTTTTAGTATTAAAATTATTTATCTTTGCAACTATATTATCAGTTTCATTTGAAATAGGATTTGTGGTTTGTATACTGATTTGTGTATTTTTTTGTTTGACTGATTTTATTGCAGAAACAGATGGAATCTTACCGGACCTTGATTGTTTCAAAATCGGATTAGATACGGTATCAGTATTCTTCTTTTTACTTTTTCCCGCAGTTTTTATATCTTCTAACAATTTTTTATTGTCGTCCAAAACTAAATCCACCTATCTACACTGCTATAATAAAACAAGTGATTATTTTTTTTTGCCGATTAATAACGTATCACTTAACATTACTTAAGACTATTCTAATATAATACTGAACAAATACAATACGTCATTTAGATGGCAATATGTACAGTTAATGAAATCCGTATAGTTATAACACAAACCTAATTTTCTACTACACTTATAGTATAACCTTTTTATTTTGTTTTTTTAAGTTAATTTTTATAAATATTTACAGTTCTTTATTATTTTTTTTATGCTTTATGTTATAATTCTTCTATAAAAAAAGGCCGAGCTTATGTAATAAGGCAAATATATACAGGAAGTTTATCTTTTTGGAGTGTAGATATTTGTATAAGCCATTCGGGATATTCGAAAAAGAAGTTTTTTAGATATACTAAAAACACTTCAGTTACCACTTATTGGAGATTTGAGATGACAGAATTTATATCAAATTATGGCATGATTATATCCGGAGCAATTTTACTAATTGCTTATATATTCATAGCTTCAGAAAAAATTCAAAAATCAGTTGTTGCATTGGTTGGAGCATCACTTACTTTATTACTGGGTTTATTACCATTTCATGGCCATTATGACACTGCTTCAGGAACTTATATAAAATCAGTATTTGACTACATTGAATTTGAAGTAATATTTTTACTTATCGGAATGATGATTATTGTCCATATTGCAAGTAAAAGCGGAGTATTTAAATGGATGGCTATAAAACTGCTTCACTATACCAAAGGGCATCCAAAGATGGTGCTTTTTGTACTTGCAGCTTTTACGGCAGTTGCATCAGCTTTTTTAGACAATGTAACAACAGTTGTTTTAATGATGCCTGTTACATTTATTATTGCAAAAGAATTTGAAACAGATCCTGTTCCATTTTTAATTACAGAAGTATTAGCGTCAAATATTGGAGGAACAGCTACATTAATTGGAGATCCTCCGAACATTATCATTGGAGCTAAAGCTGGACTTAGTTTTACTGATTTCTTAATAGAACTTACAGACATCGTAACATTGATATTTATTGTATGCGTATCTATTTTGATATTTTTATTCAGAAAGCAATTAAAAGCAACTCCTGAAAAAATGGAACATATTGCTAAATTGGATAATTCTCATACAATAACAGATAAAAACTTAATGATTAGATCTATGACAACTTTGCTCCTAGTAATATTGGGATTTGTTACTCATGATATCACTCATATTGATGCCTATGTATTTGCTATGGCTGGAGCAAGTTTCTTGTTACTATTTGAAAAGCCTAAAGAAATTTACAAAGACGTTGAATGGCTTACAATATTCTTTTTTGTAGGATTATTCATAATCATTGGAGGATTTGAAGCAAATGGAGGAATAAGTTTCTTGGCAGATAAACTTATTCAATTTACTCAAGGGAATTTAACCAACGCAACTATGCTTATTTTATGGGGTTCAGGAATTCTCTCTGGGATAGTAGATAACATTCCATACACTGCAACAATGGCTCCATTAATAGCACAAGTTCAGCACACATTACCTTATATAGGAGAAGGTCATCATCCTCTTTGGTGGGCATTATCTCTTGGGGCTTGTCTTGGTGGAAATCTGACTATTATAGGAGCTGCTGCAAATGTTATTGTATCAGAAACAGCTACTGTAAAAGGATACCCGATATCATTTATGAGATTTATGAAATACGGAGCTCTTGTTACTTTTATTTCATTAACTTTAAGCTCCGCTTACCTATATTTTAAATATTTACATTAATAAAACTATGTATAACTATCTGACCGCAGAAATGCGGTCTTTTTTTTAATTAGATGAAATTGAATCTACCTTACCATCACTTTGTACAAGTTTAATCAATTCCATTATACCTTCATATTTATCATAATCTTCCTTTGTTAGTGATAAATTTTTTGCCTTTTCAAAATCACTAATAGCATGTTGGTAATCTTTTATAAATATATAAGAAATCCCCCTCAAAAAATAAGCATCTGAATCTTTTGAATTTAGTTCAATAGCATGAGAATAATCTTGTACTGCACCTGAAAAGTCATTCAAATTCCATTTTATACTTGCACGATTAAAGTAAGCATTTGCATACTCCGGATTTAGAGTTATGACATTTGTGTAATCTTTTATTGCGGCATCATAATTATTCATTTGCCACTCACAGCCTGCTTTGTAATAATAGGCTTCTGCATTTTTATTATCAAAACTCAAAACTTGATTAAAGTCTTCTATTGCTGCAAGAAAATTCGAAATTTCTTTATAGCACAATCCTCTATTTAGATATGCATATGAATTTTTAGGATTAAAAGATATTTCTTTATTTAAATCCTCAATAGCTCCTTCAAAATCATTCATTTCTTTTCTTGAAAGTCCTCTCATATAGTAAGCATTTTTTATATTCGGATTTATTTGTATCGTCTGAGAAAAGTCTTCTACTGCACCTTTAAAATCACTAACCTTTGCTCTAGCTAGACCTCTTGCCCAATATGCTTGAGCTAGATTTCCATCAATAGATATCGCTTTTGAAAAATCAGCTATTGCTCCAACATAGTCTCTAATACTACCTTTAGCAACACCACTTTGAAAATATACATGAGCACCTTGCTCTTTTGAGGCAACTAATTGACTTGACGAACTATTGACTTCTGCATAACAAGAAGATACAGAACATAATAATAAAATCAAAAATATAATAATACGTATTTTTTGCATAATAAATACTCTCACCAAATAAAATATCTATATTCTATCTCTTATATATAAATGGGATAAACATTGTTTATACATCGTAGCATAGAAAATAAAAAATGCAACAAAAAATTATAAAAAATTAAACCAATTTATTAAAGATCTAATTTCGCCGCATTCAAGCTGATATTGTTGTGACTTAGCACTTCTCAACACCCCATAAATTGTTAAATCATCATTAATCGGATTTTCTAAATTTAAGGTTGAATTTTGGATATTAAAAAGTTCACTATAATTTAATCCTTCACGCGTACATTCAGGAAGTCTGACACAATTCAAAAATTTATCAAAATACGCAAGCCCATGGACTCTGCATACAATCCCACGATAACTATATAAGGAACACTCTTTATCTAATAAAAATGGGCATTTATACAAAAATCTGTCACCTGTAAATTCGTTTTGCCGTTCTAATAAATTATATATATTATTTCTTATTATATCCTTCTTTTCTTTAGGTAATTTAACAAACCCACTCATCAGATATTCTGCCTCTAAGCGAGAAAAAGGATATTCTCCCTTTTCACAGCATAGACAACACCCCTTTTTACATTTGATAAAACTCTTTTGACTATCAAAATAGTCTACAAGAGTTTTATCAAATTCTTCTAAAAATTTTTCGTAACGTTTTAGCACTACTCACCTTTTACTAAAGTATATTTTCTACCTTCAGCTATTGTAGTATACTTTATATCTTGAGGAATATCTTTCATTTCTTTGTTTTTAAGAACAACAACTTTTCCTTTTTCAGCCAATTGTTTTCTCAAAATATCATAATCATTTTCAACCTGATAATCAATATTTGCACCATAATAATACAACAGCGAGAATCTTCTGCTAAAACCGAAAGAAGCTAATTTATCTCCGTTATCCCTAGCTAATTGAGCAAATTCTATTAAATCATTTTGCCCGAATTTATAATCAATATTAAAAAATTGTTTTGTACCAAAAGCTGACAAAGCTGCCATAAATATGGCATACACTAAAAATAAACTGAATCTTTTATCTTTTTTTGTTAAAACTAAACTTGCAACACCAGTTAATCCAAGAAGTGATATACATAGCCACTTTGCAGGCAAAATATCTAAATACAGACCAACCGGTAAATACAAAGGTGCAAATACTGCAGCCACAGAAGCTAGAACAAATATACCTCCTAAAATATAAGCTGAAATATTTATTGGTCGAGAATACATGTTATTTTCAATATAATCTTTCCATACTCCACCTAAAATACAAGCTGAAAAGAAATACACAGGCAAGATGTATGTTATCAACTTTGTACTAGAAGAAGAAAAGAAAAGAAAAGTAACTATTAAACCAACCCAGTTAAATAACAAAAACTTTTGTTCTTGTGAAAATGAATATATATCAAACTTCTTAATTTTCAAACCTTTTAATTTGCTTATACCAACTGCTAATGCAGACAAAATCCAAGGGAAAAATCCCCATAAAAAAGTCAAAAAGTAAAAATAAAACGGTTGTTTTCTTCCTATTTCATTAGAATTAATAAATCTTTCTAAATGGTG
>CASECH010000057.1 GCA_949286405.1 uncultured bacterium | reverse complement strand
TGAAATGTTCATCAAGCATTACTGAATTCATTGAGTAGTAAACTGCAAGATCAAACATTGAATTTGTTCTAAATCTCCACATTAATTGATATTTATCAGGAATTCCAGATTGACTTAGGAATGATTGTTCTTTTGCTTTTTCAAGGAATGAAAGGTGTGGAAGCTGTTTGTCATCTCCTACAATTACAGCTTTTTTAGCTCTGAATAGGATTGGGAAACAACTTGCGATATCACATTGAGAAGCTTCATCTATGATTGCAACATCAAACATTCCTGGTTTGAGCGGAAGTGAGTCAGATACTGCATAAGTTGTTACACACCAGCATGGGAAGGCTTCTAAAAGTGGTTTGAAGTCTTCTTCTTCCAAGATGTTTGATTGTAATCGTTTTCTATTTGTAACAAGTGATTTTGCATGAACTTTTAGTCTTCTGCGTTTGTTTTCATCTCTTAGCAATACTTTTAGAGCTTCTCTGCGTTTGCTCTTTAGAATATTTGTTGCCAGAGTTTTTTGTTTTTTCTTCATTTGGCGTATTTGTTCTGAAAGGACATGAAGATTTCCTGTCTTTTGGATTTCTGCTTCTATACTGCGTAAATTCCAATTTAGATTGGCAAGAGATAATTCTTCCTTTAAGCGGCCAAGATTTTCATAAGTTACGTCAAAATCTTTTAGTTTAAGAGTTTTCTTTAGTTGGCCTAAGCTTGTGAAGTTGGCAATTTTTGATATAAAACCTGCTTTTTCGATATTACCTTCAAGAACTTTTGTTATTCCTGATATGATATCTATTTCTCCTTTTTTAAGTGAAGATTTTATAAATTCAGGTTTCCCGAGAATTTTTTCTTGTTCTTCTACTTCTTGTAGTTTATCGTGCCAATCTTTTTCTAGTTTGATAATTTTTTCGGATTTACTTTCCATATTTTTAAGCATATCAAGATGATCTTTCATGTCTTTTGTATCGACAAGCAAGATATCTTCGACGTTGTCATCAAGCTCTTGAGGTTGAGCAAGAAGGTTATCCAGTTCATTGCTCAGTTGTCTTTGGTAGTTTAAACGTCCTGCACGAAGTGCCATGTGGCTTGCACCAAGATCATTTAGACGTTCTGCAACAACATCGACTGCTTTGTCCATTCTTGATGCTACAAGAACTGTTTTTCCGTTTGCAACAAGGTGAGCAACTAAGTTGACAATTGTTTGTGATTTACCTGTCCCCGGAGGGCCTTGTACAGCGATAAATTTATTATTATCTATATTTTTTATGACTTGAAGTTGAGAATCACTCAATGATAGTGGGGTGATTGGATAAAAATCAGTAATTTTATTCATATCTTTCATTGGGACTGATTTTTCTTTACTTTGAGCGTATTCTTCATTAATTATGCTTAGAGCAGTTTCTCTATAAACTCCTGAAGGCTTTTCTGCAATTTGTGTAAGTTCATGCAGTACTCCTGCTGTAACTGATGGCCTTTTTGTCAGGATAATTGCACTTTGGTATGTTACTGTTACTTTTTCCAGTTTTACTTGTTGTTTTGCATTGTTTTCTTCTTCTTCGATAATTTCATCTATATTTTCTGCATTGATGTTTTCTTTGTAAAAATCTTTTGCAGTTGTTTTGGTGATGTTATCTTCTTCAGAGTAATCTTCTTTGTTTTGAGAAATTTCTATTTCCGGTACAAGAGATTTTAGAGTTGTAAGGAATATATCTAATTTCTCTTGTGTGATAGGCAAATCTGGTACTACGTCTAAAATTCCTTCAAGTAGCAAATCGACTTCGTCTTCATCATCATTTTTTCTCATTAATGCAGCAAGTGCACCGGTATTCAAGGAAAGTACTTCGTCTTGAGGAATACAGTTGATGTTAACCCCATTCCTTTCAAGTTTGCAAGGCATGTATAAAAGTGGGGTTAGGAATTCATTGTGTTTTTTTGATTTGGAACTTTTTCCAACTAAGAATAGGTAACCGTATATAAGATATTTATCTTTTTGTCCAAGATCACTTTGGAGCATCAATTCAGTGAGTTTAGGGTCACTGCCTTCAAGTGGAAGATATTCTTCAAATTTTGTAAAAAGTTGTTCTTCTCCTTTTAGAAAAATCCATTTATTGTCTTTATCCCCTTTTAGGTTTCTGAAAGTCGAACTTTTTACTTCTTCACGCACACAATCATGAAGATATTGACTTAGTTTTTTTATAAAACTGTTGTTAAATGCTGAATTGATTGCTTTGGTTGCTTCTTGTAGCATGTTTGGTCACTCCTATTCCATTTTCTCCTATTTTAAGCTAAAATACCAGCTATGAACATCATCAATATAAACGATAATTCAAATAAACTTTTTTATATTGGCGGAGTGGTTCGTGATGAACTACTTGGAAGAGATTGTTTTGATGTCGATATTACTTATGTGGGCAATGCTCTTGAGTATTGTTCAAAGTTTGGAGATGTAATAAGGGTAAATCCTGATTTTGGGACAGTGAAAGTTAATGTTAATGGTGTTGAGGTCGATTTTGCTTCAACGAGAGCAGAAAGCTATCCTAAAAAAGGTCATTTGCCTGTTGTGACTAAAATCGGATGTTCATTAAAGGAAGATGTATTACGTCGTGATTTTACTATTAATGCTCTTGCAAAATCTGTAACAACTTCTGAAATTGTTGATTATACAGGTGGGCTTAATGATTTGAAATTGAAAAAGCTTCGTGTATTGCATGATGAAAGTTTTATTGATGATCCGACCAGAATTATTAGAGGGTTAAAGTTTTCTGTGCGTTTTGGCTTTGAGTTAGATGAACATACTCAAAATTTACAGGATGAATATCTGAAAAATATTAATTATGACATGAGTTATAAACGTGTAAAAAAAGAGCTTATTGAAACATTTAATCTTAATTCACAAAAAGCGTTTGAAAAATTTATAAAACAAAATATTTATAAGCTTGTCACAACAAAAGATGTTGAAATTCCTAGAGTGAATATTGAAAAGCTAATAGATGATTATAGGGTTGAAAATTGTTGGCTTGTGTATGTCGGATGTTTAGGTGATTTAAGCACATTACCTTTGACTAAAGTTGAACAGAAAATTTTAGATGATTTACCTAAACAGAAATTGAATTCTGATTATGAGTTTTACAAGGTATTTGAAAACGCTTATTTGGAAACGGTTTTGTTGTATGCAATACTTTTTGACGATGAAGAAAATACAAGACGATATATTAATAAGTTAAGAGGAATAAGAGTTGCAATTAGCGGAAATGATTTGATAAATATTGGGCTTAAGCCTTCTGCAGAATTTACAAAAATCTTTGATGAAGTCTTGAAAGCAAAGTTAAAAAATCCGGTTATGACTTTGAATGAGGAAATTACTATAGCTAAAAATTATGTAGGTAGAAATAAGTTAGTTTAATTCTCTAACTTTCTCTTTTATATATTGTTTTATTGAGCGTGTTATTAAAAGGTCAGGCTCTGACATTGCAAAGTCGTCAAGGATTATTATGCCTCTTTTTATATCGCCGCTTTCAATGTATAGAAGTCCCAGCATAATTCTGTTGAGGGGATTATCTGTGTTGCTGTATTGTTTAATTTGGTGCTGTATTACATTTCTTGCTTTATAGCATTTAGCTAAATCCAGATAGTATTGGAAATTTAAACTATAAAGATTTATGGCTCTTTCATAAGCATCTTGAGCGTAATCTGGATAACCTATTTTCATGTATGCGTCACCAATATTATTGTAATATACTGATGTAGCTTGGGTATCAGGATTAAGGCTTATTGCTATTTTAAATTCTTGAATTGCTGCATAGTAACATTTTTCTCGCATATACAAAAGTCCGCGATTGTTGTGAATATATCCGTTTTTTGTCGCATCAATTTCATAAACATCCGGCTTTCTGTATCCTGATGCTATAAAACTGAAAAATATTAAAGATAATACGAGTAATTTTTTCATATTCCAAAAATATTTAATTATTTTTTAAAGCTCAATTTCAAGCCCTTCATATGCAAGAATAGCATCTTCACATACAGCTTTATAATGTTCTTTAATGATATTTAATTTATTGTCATCATAATCAGGATCATAATGGAAGAAAATAAGTTTTTTTGCATCTGCTTGTTTTTTTGCTTCTAAAGCCATATCAAATGTTGAGTGACCATAACCTTGTTTAGGGCTTATTGCACTCATGTAGTCTTCTGTTGTATATTGAGCATCGTGAATTAAGATATCGCATCCTCTAGCAAAGTTTGTAAGTTTTTTATCACCACCAAGGTAGCTTTCTTTATCTGTTGCATAGACAAGAGTTTTGTCTTTGTATGCTATTTTATATATCAAAACACCTTCTTGAGGGTGTGCATATGAACGATAGCAAGTAATTACGACATCATCATTTTCAGGTTTCGCATCTTCATCAGTTTCTACACGTTTTACTATCGGAGGGTAATTATGGCGTAGTATTATGGCTTCTGTATCGCTTATGTCTTTTATATTAAGATTACCTGCAATGTCTCCTAAATCAAGTGGAAATGATTTCCCAAACAATAAATTTGCAAGTTCATCAGACAAAGTTTCATTGTAGTTTACATTACCATATACATTCAATGTAGTGGTCGGAATGTGTAGTGGTCTGAAAAATGTAAAACCTTGAATATGATCTTGGTGTATGTGTGAAATTAGTACTGTTGCATTTATAGGAGTTCTTTCTTCTTTTTTTAT
>CASECH010000056.1 GCA_949286405.1 uncultured bacterium | reverse complement strand
CTAATAAAGAGTAAATAGAAATAGTTTCTTCTCCGTTTGAACAAGCAAAATCCATAATGTCAGTACCTTCAGGAAAATTTTCTTTTATAACATCAACAGATTGTCTTAATGTATCTGCATCCCTGTAAAAGCTGGTATCGCAAAAATCATTATTTAAAGAGATACCTCGCATTTTTAGACTTTTAAAAGGTAAAAAGTTAGATTTATATACATCTGAACTAATATTTGAATTAGACGACAAAGATCTATTCTCAATATTATTCTTGTTTGTATTAATTTCTGAACAATATATATTTTTTGTATTTTGTAATTGAATATTTTTAATCGGAAATATTTTCATACCTGTCTTAAAAACAAAAAAATTTTTTTTTGCTTATGTTAACTGTATAATTTACAAAGCTTAAATAAAGTGATATACTTTCAACTGAAATAAGGAGAAAGACATATGAAAATTAATGTTACAGAAAACGTAACTTCAACCCCTTGTGAAGTTTTAGTTATTGGGAAATTCGAAGGAGAAAAAACTCCTGTAGAATTTGTAAATGAATACGTAATTGAAAAAGACAAATTTGAAGGTAAATTTGGTGAAACTTACTTGATTCATACATTAGGCAAACTTCCTCAAGATAAAATTCTTGTGGTAGGTTGCGGAAAAAAAGAAGATTTTAACGCTGTAAAAATAAGTGAAGTAACTTCAAAAGCAGTAAAAAAACTTCAGCAAATAAAAGCCCAAAAAGCACTATTTGATTTTGATGTAAAAGAAGATTATGGCAAATATGCTGCAATAGGTGCATTAATAGCTGATTACTATTTTGACAAATACAAATCAGAAAAAAAAGATAGAGTAGAAGAAATAACATTTGCTAAATTTTCTGCAAAACAAGTAGAAGAAGGAGTAATTTTTGGTGAAGCAATGAAATTTACAAGAGATCTTGCAAATGAACCTGCCCAAAATGCGACACCTTCTAAATTAGCAGAAATTGCTCTTGGAATAGATGGCATAGATACCAAGATATATGACAAAGAACAATGTAAAGAAATGGGTATGGGAGCATTTTTAGCGGTAGGACAAGGTAGTGCACAACCACCTAAATTTATCCATATGAAATACTCCGTTGAAAATCCTAAAAAACGCATTGCAATAATCGGAAAAGGAATTTGTTTTGACTCTGGCGGACTTGACATAAAACCTGCGGCATCAATGCTTACAATGAAAGATGATATGTCTGGAGCAGCTTGTATTCTTGGAATAATGAAATCTTTGAAAGCACTTGCTCCTGACATTGAAGTACACGGTATTATCGCAGCTTGTGAAAATATGCCTTCAGGTAGTTCATACAAACCTGGAGATATACTTACAGCGAAAAACGGAAAAACAATTGAAGTAGATAACACTGATGCAGAAGGAAGACTTACACTAGCAGATGCCCTATGTTATGCGAGTGAACTTGGAGTTGATGAAATTATTGATATCGCAACTCTTACAGGTGCTTGTATGGTAGCACTTGGAACTATTACTTCAGGAGTTATGGGTAACAACGAAAAACTTATTCAAGAAATAATAAAAACAGGAGAAGAAAGCGGTGAAAAATTCTGGCAACTTCCAATGTTTAAAGATTATTTTAACGGACTAAAATCTGAAATTGCAGATATGAAAAATACAGGTTCTCGATTTGGCGGAGCATCTGCTGCAGGTGTATTTTTGCAAGAATTCGTTGATTGTCCAAAATGGGTACACATTGACATCGCAGGGACTGCATTCCTTGATAAACCTCAAAAGGAATTTATATCCGGAGCAACAGGTGTTGGTGTTAGAACAATCTTAAATTATATTCTTAAATAAGTACAAGATAACATTAAATAAAGAGTATCGCCTGTATAGTTAGATTATACAGGCGATACTTTTATAAACTATCTTTTATTGCTTGAGCTATTGCCTTTGCACACTTTTTTTGAAATTCTGAACTTTTCAACAAATCACTATCATCAGGATTTATTAAATATCCTACTTCTACTAGAATACTCAAAGCATTTGTGTTCCGAACTAAAGCAAGACTTCCTTGACGAACTTTATCATTTTTAGTCCCTGCTATTTTATTCAATGAATTTAAAACGTTATCAGCCAAAAATTTCGATTGAGGATAGTAATAATATACACTTGTTCCACGGTAATTATTAGGATCCAATCCATCAGGCAGTGCGTTTCCATGAATACTTATTAAAATCGTTACGTTGTTCTTATTTGCAATATTTACTCTTTCTTTAAGCCCTACATATTGATCACTTTCACGGGTCATCACAACATCAATACCAAGATTTCTCAATTCTTGTGCCAAATACTTTGAAATTGCAAGATTTATATCCTTCTCTTTTATGTTATGACAGCTTATTGCACCATACTCAGATCCTCCATGACCTGCATCTATTGCAACTTTAATATTTTTGATGTTACGAGGAGCTTTCCTTATTTTTAATACAAACTTATCCTTTTCAAAACTTTCACTATAGCCGTATAATTTATGATTTAAGGGAATTTCAAAAGTATGAGTCATATTATCTGCGTACTTAATATTGTACAACGTTACAACAAAAGGGTTCCCTTCTTTTAAAACATATGGAACTTTCTTATCTGTTGCAAATATGTAATAATCAAAATCCTTGTCTTGTTTATGTTCAATATATGATAATATTGCAGGAGTTGAAAGAGAATTATCATTCACTATCGTTACATCACGCTTTGCAAGCCAAGCATTAGAACTATCATTCAAAATTATCCTATAAAAATCCCCACTTTCGCCATCTACAACAAGAGGAATATCTTTTTGAAAATGAGATAGTCTGTTTATTCCTCCATCAATTGGAGTCTCTCGCATAGGAGAGCTATCTTTTGATACCACAGCATTTTTTAGAACGTTATACTTTACAAACTTAGGAGATTTTATTGGATAACTACAAGTTGGAATTTTTCTTGTTATTACATATGTCTGTTTCCCATTTTTATCCTCAATATCAAAGATATTATCTCCTGACTTTAAATTAACAACATAAGCAAAAGCTCCTGATTTACTCATTTTTATAGAATTGCCATTAATTTTTAAACCTGAATTAGGGTCAGAATTCCCTATAAAAAAAGTAGAATCAGCATTTATTATACTTTTTTGACATTTCGGATAAACAATCTCGAAAGCATTACAAGAATTTCCAATAAATAAACAAATAAGATACACAAATATTTTTTTCATCAAAGGTCATTATACATTTTTTTTAGGTAAAAAACAATAGAGCTATTTTCTACTTAAATTTATTTAATATTTAATTCTTTTGATATTCCTTGTGATAAAATAAATAAATATAGGGGAGATAGGTTTTGAGAGAAAGACTAAGAACAAGAGAGCCGGAAAGAAAAGAAAAAGAAAAAGAAAAACGTAATAGAGCTTTTGATAGACTTCTAGCTCTTTTACAGATATTTTTTGTAGGCTTTGCAATCCTATTACTTATTTATTTATTTTTCATTATGGTAATTGATGTTCGTAACTATAGAGCTAAAGCAAAAAGTCAACGTATCGGCAGAATATTTTCAATGCGTGGGGATATTTTCGATAGAAATGGAATAAAACTTGCAACAGACAAAGTATACTCAGATGTATATGCTCACCCTGCAGATTACGACTCTACACCGGAAGAATTAGCAAAACTTCTTGCTCCTATACTCAAAATACCTAAAGACCAACTTTTGGAAAAACTAAAAAAACCAGGTCCTGTTATAACGATAAAAAAAGATATTGACAGAAATACAGCTAAACAAATCGCTAAGCTACATTTACGCGAAATAAGTTTAGGTAAAAAAAATACAAGAGAATACCCTCAAGGCACTTTAGCTGCTCATGTGCTTGGATATTACAATTTTGATGCAGATATAGCAAACGGTATTGAGTATACTGCAAAAGACAGACTTGAACACGTTATTAATACCGTAAAGTATCAAAAAACACGTGACGGGAAAATAATATATGATTTTACAACTGACCCTGTTGCAACAACAAAAAGCCCTAAGGGAGAAAATATCACTCTTACAATAGATGCAGCCATTCAGCATATATGTGAAAAAGAAATCGAAAAAATGGTCACAGAAAAAAAAGCTGAAAGAGGTACAGTAATCGTAATGAATCCAAAAAATGGAGAAATACTTGCATATGCAGTATATCCAACTTTTGATCCTAACAACTACAGGAAAGCAACTCCACAACAACTTAAAAACTGGACATTAACTGACGTATTTCCACCAGGGTCTACTTTTAAAATAGTAACAATTGCATCCGCAATGGACTTAGGAAAAATAAACGAACATACAACCGTACTTGATACAGGTAAAACAAGAATCGGAAACTGGGAAATCAAAAATTACGACTATGATGTACATCCATATCCAGGACAAATTTCTCTTGAATATCTGTTTGAGCATTCAAGTAATATCGGTTCAATAAATGTATCAAAAACAATGACACCTCAGGAATTCTATGGGGAACTAAAAAAATTCGGATTTGGTTCCAAAACAGGAATTGATTTACCTGGAGAATCAACTGGTCTATTGCCATACTGGAAATATTGGGATCAGGGCATTCATGCGACAATGTCATACGGTTATGGGACATCAGTCACTGCAATACAAATGATTTCAGCAGTACAAGCTCTTGCAAATAATGGTGTAAGAGTAACTCCTCACGTAATAAAATATTCCCAAGAAGAATTTGATAACAAAATTAAACATACTCAAGTTGTTTCACCTGAGACAGCTCACGCTATTACGAGATTACTTTCAGCAAGCGTAAACAATGGAAGATCTGTAATAAAAATGGACAAGTATAATGTGGCTGCTAAAACTGGAACATCAAGAAAACCAAAGGAGGGTGGAAGCGGCTATACACCATATACATACACATCTACAATCGGTTATTTCCCGGCATCGGACCCACAAGTTTTGGTATATGTAATGGTGGATAGTGCTAAAGTAGGTGCAATTTGGGGTAATACAGTTGCAGGACCGGTATTCCATGAAGTTACAACTCAAATCGCAAGAATTATGAACTTAAAGCCTGATAAAGTGACTGTAAAAAAACATTAATAAAAAATCATATATAGACAAAGGAGAAATAAATGAAACTTGATGAACTTATAGAATACTTAGACTATAAAGATTTGATTAATTTTAAAAACATAGATATCACAGGAATTTCATACAATTCACAAACGACTAAAAAAGGAGATATATTTGTATGTCTAGTCGGAGAACATACAGATGGACATGAATTTGCGAAAGATGCCATCGAAAAAGGAGCTGCTGCTATACTTGTCGAACATAAAATAGACGGCATCAACAAAAAATATCCTCAAGTTGTCGTTGCATCAACTCGCCATAAAATCGCAGATATTGCAGACAGATTCTATTCTAGTCCATCAAAAGGAATTAATCTTATAGGTATTACAGGTACAAACGGGAAAACGACCGTTACCCACTTAATCCAAAAAATCTTCGAAGAAAATCACCAAAAATGTGCACTAATAGGAACTTTGGGCTATAAATTATCTTCTAACGGAGAATACCGTGATGCAAAACATACAACACCTCAAGCTCCTGAATTACAAGCAACTTTGAGAATGATTAAGGATGTTGAAAAAATTGACAATGTTGTAATGGAAGTAAGCTCTCACGCATTAGATCAAAACCGCGTAGGAGGCTGTCGTTTTAATGGTGCAGTCCTTACAAATCTTACTCAGGATCACTTGGATTACCACATTACAATGGACAAATACTTTGAAGCAAAAGCTCTTTTATTCAAACGTCTAAAAGAAGACAATTTCGCTGTAATTAATGCTGATGATGATTATGCTCAAAGATTTATTGACGCTGTACCTGAGGGTGTTAGAAAATACACTTATGGAGTAAAAAATAGTGCAGATGTCGTTGCTAAAAATATTCAATTTTCACTAAACGGAGCGGAGTTTACTCTTGTAGCAAGTGAAAAACAATACAAAGTTAACTTACATATGAATGGAATGTTTAGTGTATATAACGTACTTGCAGCAATTACTGCTGCTCTAGCAATGGGTATTGATATTCAGATTGCACTTAAAGCACTACAAAATGTAAAAGGTGTTGCAGGCAGATTTGAAGTAGTCGTAAAAAAACCACTTGTTATTGTAGATTATGCACACACACCTGACGGATTAGAAAATGTTCTAAAATCTGCAAGAGAAATTACTCCTCAAGATGGAAAACTTATATGTCTATTCGGATGTGGTGGGGACAGAGATGCAACAAAACGGCCTAAAATGGGTGCTATTGCAGAAAAATTATCTGACAAAATAGTTATCACAAGTGATAATCCACGAACAGAAGATCCTCAAACAATAATTACAGACATCATTGCAGGTCTAAAAAATGTTAACACAGAAAGCGTTGTAGTAGAACCTGACAGAGGAAGAGCAATTGAATTACTAAAGACAATTTCTGATAATAATGACGTTGTGGTAATTGCAGGTAAAGGCCACGAGGATTACCAAATACTAAAAGACAGAACAATCCACTTTGATGACAGAGAAGAAGCTCGAAAAGTATTTGAAGGAAGCGTAATTTAAAAAGAGAGGCAATAGCCTCTCTTTTTTTTACCAAGGATAATCATCTTTAAATTCCCAACCATCAATCATTAACAATGCTGTACAAGCATGTCTGTGGTCTGTATAATCATCATCTTCACTATTTTTTATTTTTTTACAAGAATAAGTACGTCCAGATTCAGCTGTATATCCGTTAAATATCATATCACGAGTTAGATCATCTTGCCAGCCAGAAGGCATTAATTTACCTGTTACTGTATTAAAATAAAAAACATCCCTACCCATTATATTCGGTTTTTTATATCCGTTTATATCTACTAAAACATAGATAGATTTACCCAATTGACCAATTGAAAGTATTGTACCATTTGATGTAACAGTATTTATACCAGTAGCACTAACACCTTTAATACCTTCCCAATTAGAATCATATCCTTCGCTTACAATCCGTAAAGATTGATAATAAGGCAAAATATAAGTATTTACAAATACTCTAGTGTTTTCCAAAGCACCAGATTGAGCTAAAGGCCAATATTCGAGCGGACCGTAATCTAATTCTGCAAGTTTGATTACTTGAGATAACTCTGAATAAACTTTTTTTACAGCTGCTGATGCTTGTTTTTTTTCATAGTTAGCTATCAAGGTCGGCATTGTCATAGCCGCAACTACTCCTATAATTCCTAAAGTAATCAATACTTCTGCTAAAGTAAATCCTAATTTTAATTTTCTAATGTGATATTTCATATCACTATTATAACAAATTTTTCGTTCTTTACAAGGAGGTAAAAAAGTCTTCAATAAGCTTAGATAAGTGCCCCCCCCCGAATTGCATATCTTTAATCAACATACTCCTGCTCCTTTCTTTTGATAATTTTAGTATAAAATATTTTTGTAACTTTTGCAATAGATTGATGTATAATTGAATTATGAGTAAAATCACAAAACTTTTAATTGAACAACATTTTCATGGATGCTTTGGAATAGACTTTAACAAAGCATCTGCTGATGATGTTCTTGATTTATCAAAAGAAATACTAAAATATGGTATTGGAGGGATTTTTCCGACTCTGGTTACAGATTCTGTTGAAAATACTAAAAAAGCAATACAAACTATTAAAAAAGCCGCGAACAAACAAACATCTGACATGGCAAAAATTTTAGGTATTCATCTGGAAGGTATTTTCTTGAACAAAGAAAAAAAAGGCATTCATAACCCTGAACATTTTTTAGACTTGACAGTAGATAATTTCAAACATATTGAAGACGATTTCATAAAAATTGTCACACTAGCTCCTGAACTTGATATGGGACTAATCGATTACTTAAGAAGTAAAAACATAAAAGTCCAATCAGGACACTGTATTGGAGGAGATTTATCAAAATGTGACGGATGTACACACCTATTTAATGCAATGTCAGGAATAACACATAGAAAATCTTCTACAACTCTATCAGGACTTATAAACGATAATATCTATACAGAAATCATTGCAGATGGAATCCATGTTTCAGATGAAGCTCTTCAACTTTTGTTCAAGACCAAACCAAAAGACAAAATTATTTTGATAAGCGATAGCTTGCCTATTACAAAAAGTAATCTTACAGAAATGACTTTTGCAGATGAAAAAATATTTTATGATGGTAAAAAAGCGACTTCCAAAGAAGGAACTCTAGCTGGCAGCACAGCACTTTTGCCTGATATAATTAAGCGTCTTGCAAAAGTTAAACTATTAAATCCTGAATACATCAACACCCCTTATAACTATCATAAAATTAATATTGATGGACATATTGAATGGGATGATGAGTGGAATATTATTAAAGTTGTATAAAAGGTATTTTATGAAAAGTGATAATATAAAAAAAGGAATAGCTAGAACTCCTCATAGAGGCCTTTTAATGGCTACAGGAGTTAGTAGAAAAAATATGCAAAAACCATTTATCGGTATTGCAAGCTCTTTTTCAGACCTTGTACCAGGCCATATCGGCATGAGAGATTTGGAACGCCAAATCGAAAAAGGGATTCACAGTGCAGGAGGTCAGTCTTTTATTTTTGGAGTACCTGCAATATGTGATGGAATTGCAATGGGGCACAGCGGTATGAGATATTCTCTTCCTTCAAGAGATTTAATTGCAGATTGTGTAGAAAGTGTAGCTGCTGCTCATCAATTAGACGGAATTGTTATGCTTTCTAATTGCGATAAAATCACACCCGGAATGCTTATTGGAGCTCTGAGATTAAATATTCCAACAATTATTGTCACTGCTGGTCCGATGCTTGATGGAGAATGCAAAGGTCACCATAAACTTACAATGGTTACAGGATCTTTTGAAGCAGTAGGTAAATTCAGAAAAGGAGAAATTTCAGAAGAAGAATTACTTGAACTAGAAGAAGAATCTTGTCCATCTGCAGGAGCTTGTCAAGGCATGTATACGGCAAATACCATGGCAAGTCTTACAGAAGTAATTGGAATGAGCCTGCCATTCTGCTCATCATCTGCTGCCGTGTCAGCTAAAAAACGTAGGATAGCATTTGATAGCGGAATGCAAATAGTTAAACTCGTTGAAAAAGATATAAAACCTTCTGATATTATCACAAGAGAAAGTCTTAGAAATGCGATAGTTACAGATCTTGCATTAGGCGGTTCGACAAATACATTCTTACATATACTTGCGATTGCAAACGCTGGAGAAATTAATATTACTCTTGATGATTTTGAGGAATTAAGCAGAAAAATCCATCAAATTGTAAAAATTAATCCGTCATCAACACTTACTATGACAGATTTTCATAATGCCGGAGGAATCCCTGCTGTTATGAAATCTTTAA
Source organism: uncultured bacterium (assembly GCA_949286405.1). Lineage (GTDB taxonomy): Bacteria > Cyanobacteriota > Vampirovibrionia > Gastranaerophilales > Gastranaerophilaceae > CALURL01. Next base: position 5,915 of record CASECH010000056.1, on the reverse strand, counting down.
ATAAATTTTTAAATAACACGATAACCGTATCAGGACTATCAACAAAAGATATTGCAGGCTCTGCTTGGGCTGATACATCAGTAATTCCAGAATATGATAAATCAACATACACCCAACCGGGTCTGGGAATTCTATATGGTAACATTGCAAAAGACGGATGTGTTATAAAAATTTCAGGCGTAGCTCCTGAGTGCTATGAATTTGAGGGTTATGCAAAGACTTTTAACAGCGAAGAAGAAGCAATGTCTGCTCTGGAAAATGACAAAATAAAAGAAGGAGATGTCATTGTTATTCGCTATGAAGGACCTAAAGGCGGACCAGGAATGAGAGAAATGCTTGCTCCTACATCACTGCTTGTAGGTAAAGGTTTAGGAAAAAAATGTGCACTCATCACTGATGGAAGATTTTCAGGTGCAACAAGAGGTATTTGTGTCGGACATATTTGTCCAGAAGCAGCAAATGGTGGTGTAATTGCTCTTATTGAAAATGGTGATAAAATAAAAATTGATATAGAAAATCGCTCAATTAACCTGCTTGTAAGCGATGAAGAACTAGAAAAACGACGTGCAATACTAAAGCCTTTTGAACCAAGAGTAAAATCAGGATATCTTGCAAAATACGCAAAAAACGTTCAAGATGCATCACACGGTGCAATTGTGTAGATATTTACTTGACAAAAATTTTAAAATAGTAAATAATATAAAAAAAGGAGGCTGAGTATGTTATTTAAAGAAGCTTTGAGGCAGTGCCCCCCCCCCGAAACACAAGTTATTTAACTGTTTCCACACTTTTGGATAAAAACTTTTCGGGATTTACATTAGCTGAAGTACTGATTACTCTTGGAATAATTGGAGTAGTTGCTGCTATTACACTGCCTGTTATTTCTCAAAATATTCAAAAAATTGTACTTAAAAACCAATTTAAAAAGGCTTATGCTAATCTTCAAAATGCTGTTTTTCAAGCTCAAGCAAATCTTGGCGGCACAGCTGCCTGTTCATATTGGTTAGATACTAGTAATCGATGCACTTTAAAATGCACAAGTTATGACCCAACATACAATACTTGCAAAAGTTGGACTTGTTCGGATGGCTCTCCAATGCCTAGCAATTGGAACGGACCAAGGGAAGATTGTACTCAATTCTATGATAATTTATTTAACAAAGTTTTTAAAGTTGTAAAATATTGTCCTCAAAATGCTCTGGCAAAAGGGTGTCTAACAGAAGAATACAGAGGCATAGACAAAGTAAAAGAGGAGCAAAACCCAAATGCACAATATCCGCCAAACCCTAATGATGGTTTTAGTGACAGCAATATCAAAAATAAGTTTTCTTCTTGGATTTTATCTGATGGGACACTTATTATATTATATGGAGGAGGCAACTATCCTGTATTCACCATAGATATAAATGGACATAAAGGCCCTAATAAATGGGGATATGACTTGTTTTCTTTCATACTAAAGGGTGACAGTAACATGATAAAAAGAATCGATGGCATGACTTATGTGACTGAAAAAGGAGGGAAAACTACAGAAGAAATGATTCTTGAAAAATAACATTATTATAAATAATTTGTGCTAAGATGTCTTTGTGGATAAATTAAATGATTTTCAAGATGATATAAATAAATGTTCAAAATGCGGACTATGTCAATCAGTTTGTCCTGTATATAAAATTACAGGCAATGACTGTGCTGTATCTCGTGGGAAATTTATTATGCTTGATGGCGTCCTAAAAGGTGATTTATCCATAAATAAAAATATTAATAAATATCTTGATTTATGTTTAAAATGCAACAAATGCAAAGATTTTTGTCCATCATCTATTGATGTTTGCAGAATCTTTGCTTGTGCGAAGAATGAATACCTAAAAAACTCTTTTGAAGGTAAAATTATAAAAATTTTTCAATCAAAACTAATATTTGATAATATACTGAACATTGGCGAAAAATTTAGTTCTTTATTCCGAAAAAAAATTAACAAACAAGGAAAAATTAAAATTTTATACTTTAAAGGTTGTGTCAATAGGATTTATCCGAAAGTTGAAAATGCAACAAAAAAAGTACTTGAGAATTTTGATATAGAGTTAATTGAAACTGATTTTAGCTGTTGTGGAATGCCTTTTTTATCAAGTGGAAATCTTGAACGCTTTGAACAGGTCGCAAAGCATAACATTAGTTTAATGAATGGGAATTTTGATTATATAATGACTGATTGTGCAAGTTGTGAATACATATTAGGTCAATATCGCAAGTATTTTAAAGATATTAAACTTCCACAAATTATAAATATCGGGAATTTATTATTAAAATTGCTGGATGAAGAAAATAAAACTATTGTATTGAACCAAAAGACAAAAGTCACATTTCACAAACCTTGTCATTTAGAAAATATAGATTTTTTGCAACCACTTTTAACCAGATGCAAAAATGTTGAATATATTGAAATGGAAGGTTATGACGATTGCTGTGGCTTCGCAGGAGAATTTGCTATAAAAAACTTCAAAATTTCAAAAGAAATTTCGAAACAAAAAATAAAAAATGCCCTAGCGACAAATACTGATTATATTATTTCTATGTGCCCTGCTTGTAATCTTGGATTATTGGAAGGATTTATAATGAATAAAAAATCATTAAATAACTCTCCGAAAATTCTTAATATAGTAGAGTATTTGGCTCTTGGAAATATAGAAAAAAAATAACTCTGTCAATTAACTATACAGACAGAGTTATCTCTTTATTAAAGTTAAATTACACTATTTTCCTAATTCATGAGCTTTTATGGTTGTTTTTTCAATCACATCATAAAATAATTTATCAGAATTTTCTTCATTCATAACCGTAATTCCTACAAAAGTACAACCGCCTTTAGTTGCAACATTATCTATTAAAGTTTGAACCGGAGTATTTCCTCTATTTTCAATCATTTTAGCAGATCCGATAGCTGTTTGAGTAGCAAGTTCAAGAGATTTTTCATAATCAAGCCCCAGTTTTTCACCTGCTCTTGCCATATCTTCTATAACTTTATAGAAAAATGCCGGTCCTGAGCCTGATATTGCAGTTACGATATCAATTTGTTCTTCTGAAACTTCAATACATTTACCGATATTAGACAGCAATTCAACGACAAATTCTGCATCTTCATCATTTGCAAACGCTCCTTTGCATACTCCGCTCATACCTTCTAAAACAAGCGCTGGAGTATTAGGCATTACTCTTATCACTCTGTTTTGACCAATTACATTCTCAATTTTTTTTGTAGACACTCCAGCTGCAATTGATACAAGCAATTTTTCAGTGGTTAATTCTGATTTTATTTCCTCCAAAATATCTGTCACATAATTCGGCTTTGTTGCTATAAATATAACATCACTATCAATTACAAGAGCTTTATTATCGGTTATAACATCGATACCTAAACGATTTTGTGCACCTTGTGCAACCTCTGGGTTTACCTCTGCACCTTTTATTCTATCTTTTGGTAAAAAGCCAGAAGAAATAACTCCTTTTATGATTGCACTAGCCATTTTACCACAACCGATAAAACCTACTTTACAATTCTTGTTCATATTATTTAACCTGTCCCTCTGTTTGTGTTGACTAATAATTATTTTTCATTTAACATAAAAATTATACGACAAATATAATTAAAAAGGAAATTTAAAAATGAGACGTACACTAGAAGGAACAAAAATTAAAAGACAACGCGTAAGCGGTTTTAGAGCTAGAATGGCTACTCCTGGCGGAAGAGAAGTATTGAACAGACGCCGTGCTCGTGGTCGTCATAAATTAGCTATTACTGCAAAAAAACGTGCTTAATTGAATAAGGAGATTTGATGCTCCCTAAACAATTCAGATTAAAGAAAAAATCTGCATTTACTGCAACATATAAAGTTAAAAACTCCTCCCATAAGGGTGGAGTGACTTTGTTTGCAGGTTTGAAGAAAAAATCTGCTGATATACCAACCAAAGTAGGATTTGTAGTTAGCAAAAAAACTCACAAAAGAGCGGTTAAAAGAAATCGACTAAAAAGGCTTATGAGAGAAAGTTACAGGCAAATACTTAAAGAAAATCAACTTGGGAAAGCGGAATTATTTTTATCTCTTATTTTTGTCGGGAAAGAAAATGCATTAGAAAAAAATTTTGCAGAAATAAAACAAATTATAAAGGATTTATTAGCAGGTATAAAATGTTAGAAGGCATTTATGTTAACGAGGTATTGACTCACCCATCTGTAAGACCTTATATTCCTTGCCCACAAGAAACTTCAGGTATTGATGCAGGTTCACAAGCTATTTATAGATATTCATTGAAAGATTCTGATTATCCTACATTAAGTATTGCAGAACCTATTTTTGACGGAAATGGTGAAGTTATACCTCCAGGTCACTATGAATTAGCTCTTTCTGATGAAAAAGATTTTTTCATCCTTATGCAATCTAAAAATCCACGTGCTATTATTCCGGTTTTTCAAGTAGATGAGGATGTTAATGAAGAAAAAAGATTAAATGATCCTGAATACAAAAAATCTCTAAAAAAACAAGAAAAAGCAAGAAAAGAAACAAATGAAAAAAGAGCAAAAGTAGGTATGCCACCTGATGAACCCGATATTTTTATGGAAGCAAGTATTGAATATATAAAAAAGGGTGGATACTACCTAATAAAATATCAACGAGGAACAATAAAAGCTTGGGGAGCAATTAGAGGATAAAAATGTTAGCAAATTACCATATGCATACAAATTACAGCGACGATTCTTCTTTTGAACTAGAAGAATTAATAAAAACAGCAATTTCGTACAACTTAGATGAAATATGCATTACAGATCATTTAGATTGTATGACTTATTACCCCAATTGTTTCCCATTGACACAATACAGTAACGAGATTAAATATTTTCAAAAAAAATACAATAATCAGATAAAAATAAAAATGGGTATGGAATTTGGAATGCAAAGGGGAACTATTGATACATTTAACAAAATCTTTTCTCAACTTGATTTTGATTTCATATTAATGTCCTGCCATTTGATAGATGATAAATGGCTTTTTAATCAATCATTCCAAAATAACAAAACCCAAGATGAGTACAACAAACAATATTATGAAGAAATTCTATATTTAACGAACAATTTTGATCATTATAGCGTACTTGGACATCTTGATGTTATTAGGCGTTATGATCCCAAAGGAGATTATCCGTTTGAAAAAGTTGCAGATATTATTGAAAAAATCCTAAAAAGAGTTATCTCACAAAACAAAGGTATAGAATTAAACACATCAAGTTATAGATATCGACTTGAAGATACAATGCCATCAAGTCATATTTTACAAATGTATAAAGATCTTGGAGGTGAAATAATTACCGTAGGCACTGACTCTCATTGTCCGTCACACGTAAATTGCGGATTAGAAGAAGCATACCAAACATTAAAAAAATTCGGGTACAAAAAATACTGTACATTTGATAAAATGGGACCGATTTTTCATAAACTTTAATGTAATTTCACGTCCCTGATTAATTTGGATACGAATACTTTTATTATTTTGGCTTAGGTCGCTCTGTGAGGGCATTTTCAGGTCGAAATTTTAAGTATTCAAAAGAAATCAAACTACCGAATTGGACTTTTTTCGAACTGTACGGATAGATTGAGATTTTCTTATTATAGCTAAATTACGAGGCGATTTTGAAGTGTACGGATAAAATGATTATTTTGGTAAAGTCCAGTTTCGCAAATAATTAAAATTTTGGATCCTCATTTTTAAGGAATTTGTATTTTTTTTCAAAAAACAATTATTATTTATATTTAAATATTTAGTCAGAAATTTTTATTAAAGGGTGGAATCTTATAAAATTTTCTTTAAATAAATCATATCAATCAGTTGTTTTCCTTCTTCAAAAATTGGATGTTCATAGT
>CASECH010000055.1 GCA_949286405.1 uncultured bacterium | reverse complement strand
TTCAAGCAAATAGAAACGTTAATAATCCAATTTGGTAATTCACACAATAGCAAAACAATTAACAGCAGCACGAATACTGCCATAAATACTTCACTTAAATTGTTTCCTCCGCCCCCTTGAGCTGCTGCTTGTTCCTGTGCCATTACACTTCTTTTAAAGCCTCACTTATTACTGCCAACTGTGCTTCTATTGTCGCATCAATCACACCGTTCGTTGTTGTTACCATACAACCACCTTCCATAACAGATTCATCAGGTACTATTAATATTTTAGCATCTAAACCTACATTGTTAAGTACTGTTGGTATTTCTTGTTTTAAAAATGATACTTGAGAAGGGTTTATACGTAACGTTACTTTTGTTTCTTCTTTTGACAAACCTTTAAGGATTTCTGTTATGTTGTCTAAAATAATATTAGGATCTTGCTGTAATTCTCTTTTAATTATTTTTTGAGCAATATCAACACTAATCTCCAAAATATCCGGTGCAATATAATCAAATACTTCCTGCTTTGCAGATAGAAAAGCAGATATTGCATTTTTTATTTCTTGAATATCCTCTTTTGCTTTAGACAAACCATCTTGATAGCCCTCTTGAGCTGCTGCTTCTTTTATGGATAGGGCTTCTTCTCTTGCTCGAGAAATCAAATTTCTGTCATCAATACGACGGAAGCCTCTGCGTCTATCCCCACGACGTCTTTCTTGACGTTGTTTAAAGTCAATATTATCCAAATCAAACAGGTCGATTTTATCTTCTTCAGCTTGTTTTTCTTCAACGACTTCTTCAGGTTTTATAACTTCAACCGCTGAGGGATTTATTGGTTGAGTTTTTTGTATTTTCTTTTTAATAATCATGATTACTTGTATTATACACTATCTTCTATATGGGTGGCAATAATATTTGCAACTTTCGGAGCAATTTCATAATATTCACCTTCTAATGCGTTGAATACAAAGCGTTTCACCTTAGGGCGTTCTAATGCCAACATCTGCTCAAGTTGAGGACGTTGTACATATTGTGAAATATTTTGAATTTTATTAACAATTTTTGAAGGACTGATATTATCAGCCAATTTGGGTAAATTAGTTTTAATTTCTTGCAGACATTGCATTGCAATATATGGATCAACTTTTGAAGGGAGGTCCGGCATTCCCATAAATTTTATTACAGATTGAGCATCATCTGTATTAAACTTATCAAGAATTGTCTGCACTTTTTCTTGTTTCATTTTTTGGAATAACAATGCCAAAGTCGCTAATTTTAAAACTTTTGCATTTTGGCCTGTCGGCATTTGTGCGACTGCACCTTGAGGAATATTTTGAGTAGGCAACGTAATATTATTATCGTTTTGTATTTGTTCTTGCTGTGCCTGCTCAGCCTCTGCTTGTTGTTGCACCATTGCATCAATATTAGATTGGCTTGCAGCTTTTTCCATAAGCTGTTCATCAATTAAATTATTCTGCTTTAATTCTGCAATACAATCAAGGTAAGTTTTTTTTACATGGTGTTCTATCAACTGTAGTATTTGATCCTGAGGAAGAGATTGTTTAAAAGCATTTTTAGCTATTTCAAAAATAGTAAATGCAATTTTTTGCATAATAGGATCCCAATACTGTTGAGGTATTCCTGAACGAATTAAATCTACTGATTTATGAAAAGACCATTCCGCAATGATTTGGGTAATCATCATTGCTTGATCTAAATTAAAATTTAATTCAGGATCATCATTTAAAGCTTGACCTGCAATCATAGAAAAATTGCCAAGCGTGTTTGCAACATAATTTCTTTGGACATCATTGAAATCTGTTGGAATTAATTCTTGAGCCTGTTGTGCTAAATTTTCTGCGAAACCTTTATAATCAAATCCAGGAATTGCCATAAACTACCCTTGTTCAATCCAACTTTTTATTTTTTCTGCTGCTTCTTCTTCATCTACATCTGACATTTCTGAAGAAAGATTCGACAAAGTATTCATCAACTGATCCGGACTTTGTTGAGGAATAAATTCTCTTTGCTGCTGTTCTAAAAGACCTTGAGCCAGTTCAGATTGTCTTTCAGTCAATTGAGCTGCCCTGTTATTTATCTCTGCTAGCTGCTGCTCTTGTTGAGAAGCTCTTTGTCTAAGCATTTCAACTTCTCTTAAACTTTCTTCTTTTGCTTGACGTACTTTGTCTGAAACAGCTTTAAAGACTATTAACAAACCTATACCACTCAGTGCAACTGCTAACCACCAAGGATTACCTGTTTCATCAGGTTTTGGAAGATTTGACGGCTTATCTGACATCAAATAAGGATCATTCGGATCAGAAAATGCTATAGTTACATTGTCTGCAGTAACTTTTGGGCTTGCAGCATTTGCAATTAAATCCTTTAATTCCTCTAAGGTAGTATTTGCCGGAAGAGCATTTCTATCTAGTGTCACAGCTATTGAAATATCTTCTATTACACCGGGTTTTATATATTCATTGGTTTGAGTTTTTGTTACACCATACTGTGTTTCACGAGCAGTTCTTGAATAGCTTCTATTTTGCGAAGAATCAGAACCGCCTGCTGGGAGACCATTTGGTAAATATACACTTACAGCACTTACACCCTTGCTTGAGTCAACAGTTCTATCGCCCAATCCTTCAGAAAAAGATTGTTCATTAACTGCTGTCTTCTTGTTTGGATCGTAATCGATTGTATATTTTTCAACAGGAGCCTGACGGAGAAAAGTACTTACTGTTGCAACGTAATTCCCTTTACCGACAAGACGATCAAGTTGCTGTTGAACTTTTCCTGTCATATATTTATCATTTTCTTCTATTTTTTGAAGCATTTCATCTTCAGCATCCATTATACTATGATAAGTGTTACCATTAGTATCCGTTATCGCAATATTATCAGCTGTAAGACCTGTTACACTACCTAATAAAAGATTTGTAATGGCTTTAACTTTTGCTTGATCTAATTTTGCATCAGAAGGGATTGTAACCTGTACTGTCGCAGTAACCGGTTTTTGCATAGAGGTAAACATAGATTGTTCCGGTATTGAAATAAATACTGACGCATTTTCAATCGGTTTAATCCTTCTGATAAGTCTTGAAAGTTCTCCATTTATAGCTCTTGCTAGACGAATTTTTTTATCCTCTTTTGTTGATGTAAAATCTCCTTTATCAAAAATTTCCAAACCAACATTTTGATCCATTAGACCGCTTTGAACAATCTGAATAAGAGCTTCATCTCGTTGAGATGTCGTACATTTTTTACGTCCTGTTGTACAATCTCCTTTTTTTAAATACAAAGTAGATTTTGTACCATCTACACGTCTGCTTACAGCAATATCATATTTTGCAAGGAGTGCTTGAATTTCAATAGCTTTTCCAAAATTATCAGTAGTAATTAAATCAACATCTTCTTTTATTGGTTCTTCTGTTACTGTTTGTCCGTTTTTGGAAGCATTATTAGAATTTACAACAATACCAATAGTAATAAACAGGCCTATTAATATAAAAAGTCCACCTGCCACGCCAAATACTAATGCTTTGTTCTCTAATAATTTTTGAAAATCCATTTTTTTCCCAGTCTGTTTTTTAATCTATTTTACTACTTTACATTATTTTTATACTTGAATTTGCATAACTTTATCATATGCTTGAATTACTTTTCCTGTCAATTGTGTAGCCATATTGACACTTATTTCGGATTTTGCCATTGCAGTCATAACATCATGGATATCGACATTAGTACTTCCTGACATTACATCTTTCAAAAGGTTATCAGGTGCATTTAGCTCATTATTCATATTCTCAACCAAACCTGACATTACTTGTTTAAAATCCGGAGTATCAGGTGTTTCCATTCTGTCCAATCTTGCTGAAGGCATCATTGAACCCACTCCAGTATCAAGCTTTGTATGTTGAATCCTTCCTGCTAAATCATAGTGAGGATAAAAACTATCCATTAAATCCACCTGCCTTTCTATACTTATCATACCGTACTTTTGTTAATTTGTTACAGCCCAATAACTAAAAATCATCCAAATTATGTAGAAAAATACATAAAATTAGACCATAATAACTAGAGAGCTATCATGGTCTTAATGATTTTTTATTAAAAATCAATCTATACTTCTTCTAATTCTTTCCTTATATCATCAACTGTGACATGAAGTATAGGAGAATTTTCATCTTTTCTCAATACAACATTTGTAATACCTGATTGTACAATAAATCTTTTGCATAAAATACAAATAAAATTGTGCCCCCAAATATACATTGTAGAGCCTTTACACCTATCTTGACCTGCTTGAATAATTGCATTTTGCTCTGCATGAATTGATCTGCAAGTTTCATAACGAGTTCCTGAAGGGATATTATGTTTTATTCTATAGCATTCACCTCTTTCATAACAAGATTCTACCTTTGATGGAGTCCCATTATAGCCGGTTGCTTTAATTTTTTTATCTTCTCCTACAATTACTGCTCCTACTTGTGCTCTTAGGCAATTTGAACGACTAGCACAAGTTTTCGCTAAATCCAAAAAATAATCTTCCCACGATTTTAATTCCATATTTCCACCTTCTTTTTTAATTTTGTTATAATTATATGTTACATACAAAATTGTACGCTTGCAATATAAAATTCATAAATATTCACTTATACTTGACACTTTAACTTATGCCAATTACCATTAACAATGATAAACTGTGGGAGAATGCTTATGGATATAATTGAACAAATTAAATACGGAGAGGGGCTGAATATTAAACTTGGCAGTTTTAAGCTATCTTTCAAGAAAAATACTGATGAAAAAGACTTTCCTGAAATGCTAAAAAAATGGTACAAAAAAAGAACAGGGAAAAAACTTAATCTTGAAAATCCTCAAACTTTTAATGAAAAAATTCAATGGCTTAAACTATATGACAATTCTCCTCTAAAAACTCAACTTGCTGATAAATATTTAGTCAGAGAGTGGATAAAAAATGAAATAGGAGAGGAATACCTCATTCCACTACTTGGAGTTTGGGATAGTTTTGATAAAATTGATTTTGACAAACTCCCTAATCAATTTGTTCTAAAAGCAAATCATGGCTGTGCTTGGAATATCATTGTCAAAGATAAGTCAAAATTTAATAAAAAGAAAGCCAAGAAAAAATTTGATAAGTGGATGAAAAGGAATTATGCATATAAAGCAGGACTTGAACTACAATACAAAGATATTCCTCCTAAAATCGTTGCAGAACAATATATCGTTGATTCTAAAGGAGAACTCAACGATTACAAGACTCTTTGTTTTAACGGAGAACCTGAGTTTATATGGATAGATTGTGGCAGATTTAAAGACAGAACGGAAAATATTTATGACACAAAATGGAATTTGCAACCATTTTTAATGACTTACCCTAACTCAAAAGATCCAATACCTGCTCCTGAAAATTTAGATAAAATGATAGAACTGGCAAAAAAACTTTGTCAGGATTTTGCTCTTGTTAGAGTTGATTTTTACAACGTTGACGGAAAAATTTATTTCGGAGAAATGACATTTACTTCTGCTAGCGGTGTTGATAAATTTATTCCGGAAGAATACGACCTTAAACTCGGACAAATGCTTGCACTTCCTAATAAAGAGGTATAAAAATGAAGTTTTTTCAAAAACAAAAATTTGGAAATAACCGTATTATAAATATTCTTGGGTTACAATTCAAATACCGAGTCGGAAGAAAGTACAAATTTGAAAAAGTTACAACATCTGGCATTACAGAAGAAAAAAGAACACCACAAATCATTGTATCTTTAACTTCGTTCCCTGCAAGAATTCCATTCCTACACAAAACTATTACATCATTGCTTAATCAATCAATGAAACCGGATATGCTCATACTTTGGCTTGCTGAAGAACAGTTCCCGAATAAAGAGAAAGATCTAACACAAGAATTACTTGATTTGCGACACTATGGACTTACCATTCAATGGTGTAATGATATTAGGTCATATAAAAAACTTGTTCCGACAATAAAAAATTATCCTAATGAGATAATTATTACAGTTGATGATGATATTTATTATGACAAAAAAATGATTGAGCTTTTATACAAAGCATATCAAAAAAATCCTCAATACATTCATTGTCACAGATGCACCAAAATTTTCTATAGAAATGGAGAGATTAAAGCAAAAGGTGGTGGGAAAAAATATTACAAAAAACCATCCTTTGCAAATAAACTAGTTGGAGTGGGAGGAGTTCTTTACCCTCCACGGGCTCTGTATAAAGACATTGCAAACGAAGGATTATTTATGGAATTGGCTCCTACAAACGATGATATCTGGTTCTGGCTAATGGCTGTGTTAAAAGGTACTAAAATAAATGTTATAAAAAACAATATCCCAGATCCGGCTGAACTTGATGAAACAATGCAAGGGCCTTGCCTTACTCATATAAATGACCACGGAGATAATTTATTTTATAAACAATTAAAAAATGTCCTCAATCACTATAAAGGATTAGAGGACAAAATAAAACAAGATTTGAATTCATAATTAATGTCTGTAATTTTTTATGCCGGTCGTAATCATAGCAACACCATATTTGTTGCAAACTTCGATTAATTTTTGATCTTTAATTGCACCTCCAGGTTGTATGATTACAGAAATCCGACCTTGTGCTGCTGCATAAATACAATCTTCTGCAGTTAAAACATCATCACTTGCTAAAACAGCCTCTTTTGAACCGTCACAAGCATAATTCAAAGCAGACTCAACAGCCTGCAAAGCATTTGTATTTCCTTGTGAAATTGCAAAAGTCTTAAAATCTCTTGCAATTACAGCAGCATTTGTCTTAGCATGCTTTACCACATTCCAAGCAAATACAGCATCTTCAATCTGCTCAGGTGTTGGCTTCATAGCGGTTACAACCTTAAATAATTCTTTTCGTAATTCACTGCTGTTTGATTCTTGTACTAAAGTTCCAAAAGGAGTAATTATTATCTCTTCACTTGTTAATTTTCTATACTCTGCAAGAGAAGTATTTAATCTTACTAACTTTATCTCTTGATTTTCTGAAAATAAATCTAATGCTTTTGAATCAAACCCTGGAGCAACAATAACTTTTACATCCATAGAATTTATATGCTTTGCAATTTCATAATCCACTGACCTTGAAAAACCAAAAGTACCTGAAAAACAACTAATAGGATCACAATCAAAAGCCTTGGTATAAGCATCATAAATTGAGTGTCCAAGAGCCACACCACAAGGCTTTGTATGTTTTACCGCCACAGCTGCATTTACATCATAAAATTCAGAAATTATGTTCATTACCTCTGTAACATTAATCATATCATTAAAAGAGAGTTCTTTACCAAATAGAATTTCATAATCAATCATACGATCATTTTTATATACAGCAGCGTTTTGATGAAAATTTTCACCAAAATCTAAATTCCTAAGCTTTTCAAACTCATATGACTTTAAATCTTCACCGGTCAATATGCGATTATATTCCCTACTTTCCATTAACATATACCCCTTTACTAATATAAAACTTTCAATAAATTATAACATAACAACAAATTTTTATAATATTTGCTTAGCATTTCGTAACTATTAAATGCATAATATCTGCATTTTCTTGAAATAATTTTTTTAATATTATATAATTGCCTTGTTAGTTAATGATTTAAAGAGGGAATGATGGTAAGCAACAGAATTACAGAAGGCGTTGGAAAAAAAATTGTAGAAGCTCTAAAAATGCAATCAGATGTAGAAATACAAAATGTCGATGAAAATCCGGCTTTACAAGCTCATTCTGATATGGAAAATTCTTCTGATATTGAATTTATCAATGATGGTGCATCTCAAGATTTGTCAGAAGACAATTATATTGAACCTCAGACCCCGCAATTAAATCAAGATATACATTTTAATTCGTTTAACACATTCCAACAAAATAACAGCTTTGAACAGCAAGATATACCTAGAATGATGAATTTTGGAAATTCTGCAATTGAAAAAGAAAGTATTTCTAATGATATAGAAGGTTTTGAGATGCCGACTAATGTTGCAGTGCTTAAACAGCTAATCAATCAACTACCTGCCGGAGTATCTAAACAAACTGGAGCTCAAATTATCCGACAAACAATGGAAGCTTTGGGTATTTCAATGAAAAATGTATTACAAGAAGCTCAGCAAGTGCAAGAGGGCTTGAATAGTTCTGTCAGAGAATGTCAAGCGACTATTATGGATTACAAAAGACAAATCGGGGTACTTGAAAAACAAGCACAAAAATATCAAAAGCAATATGGAATGCTTAATGACATAATAAGCCTTTTTATTCAAACAAATAATTAAGTAAAAAACTCCAAAATATTTTGGAGTTTTTAATTAAAATAACTTAAAGATTGTAAGTTCTTAGAGAACATTTCTTTGCAAGAGTTATACTCTGCATCAATCATTTTTAACCTATTTTGATATTGTAACAACTGACTATCGAGTTTTTGCTCTAAAGCTTTCAGTTTCGCCTGACGCTGAGTTAACATCTTCGTGATAGGAGACTCTGGATCATAGTCATTTCCAACCTGCATCAAATCATCACCAGACTGTGCCAATCCAATCTTAGTTTGAGTAATTAATTGGATTTTATACTCCAAATCTAATCTGGATTGTTGCAAATATTGCATTCTAATTGTTGCAGTAATTAATCCCATTTTAATCTTCCTTATCTGGTTTCATTGAGATTGTTTCCCCTTAAGAAACTATGTTGATTATTTTCTGCTATCAATTGCTCCATTTTTTGGAATTGATGACGATGATAATTTAACCTATATTGTGCCATCTTTAGTTTTTTCTTCATCGTAAGAAAGTCTTTTATTCCTTCTACAAATGAATTCGCCATTGATTTCAGCGGATTTTTTCTTATGAGGAAGTTTTTTGAATAAATTAAAAAGTCAACTAACCTTTTAATGTTCATCTCTAAAGTATCTCGAAGCATTTTTCTCCTTTACACTTTAGACCTACATGTATATTAAAACAATTGTTAAAAAATTATTGCCATGAATACTCTAAATTTCTTAACATGTCTTAACCTTTTCAGTCTATGTTTTATTCTCATTTTCTTAATAACGGATATATGGAATTAAACTTTAATAAAAAATAACAAGATACTTTGTTTCTTAATATATTTTTACAAGTTTTGAATAGCTTTACTATCACCATCAATTGACTCTTTTAGCATTTTCTTAACAACATCACCTTGAGTATCAAGCATTTTACATACAGTCTCAATATTACGTACCTTATTTGATAATATTGTATCAGCACTAGCAGTAATATTACCAGTAACATTTTGATATGCAGCCAAAGCAGCAGATGTAGTGCCTTGCATCAAATTACCCATAACTATTGCAGGCAAACCATATTCACCCAAATAAGGTGCTGCTGCTTGCATTATACCACCCCATCCGGATATTATTCCCGCAACAGGAAGTACAATATTTTTCAAACCTAATCCGTATCCATTAGCAGCTCCAACACCATAGGCAGCAGCACTTGCAACATCTGCCAGTCCCCCAAGTCCTGAAGCACCACCTGTTACATATCCACTATCAGTACCCCATCCTGATAATATAGAAGAAGCACCTCCAGTTGCGTATCCATCGCCTAAGCCCCAACTTATTGGAGCAGCACCGCTAGGAAAACCTGAATAATTATATAAACTATTAAGTCCAAAAGATGAATTACCAGAAAAACTACTTGAATATGAAGTACCAGGAATAGCCATTGATTCAGCATTACCAAATACAGTTGCAAATGATGACGGTGCAAATAAACTTGCCAAGTTATACAAAAAACCGCCAGTAGCCTCAAAACCGGTACCCATGCCACTACCAGATACTGTTAAATCTCTTAATTTATCATAAGTTTCCCACAATTGAGCCTTTGCCTCTCCACTTGCAGAGCCAAACTTATTTGCTATTACTAAATAACTATCATTTTTATATGACATTTGTACCTCTCATTAATTTTGTTTTTTAGCTTATTTACTATTCAAAAGTTTTGAAAGTAGATTCGATATTTTTATCAATGACTTTTTTAACTGCTTCCATTTCAGTTTGTAGAGCCTCTTGTTCTGTATCCAATTGTTTTAGACGCAACTCAAGAGTTCTGTCTTGTTGTTGAATTTTTTCGGTCTTAGCATTTATATCAGCGATTTTCTTTTCATATACTTGCATATCATAATTGTACTGATTCATAGCATCTTGATACGCATCTTCATCTGTTATAGTCTCAGTATTTAGTGCATAAGTTGCAGTAGAATCCTCAAATCTTATAGTTTGTGGTCTTCCATTTTCATCAAGATCTACAAATGCTTTTTCTTGTTTTTCTATTTTTGTTTTAATATCTTCTGCATTGTACACAGTTAATTTTGCTTGATTTTCAGTTGGCTTAGAAGGATCTGGAGCACTTATTGCTGAAGTCGTTAAATCTTCAAGACTTGCAAAATACCTTTTACCTTGAAATTCCCAAGTATAAATACTATCTGAAGATGCAAAGTTCTCATTAGGGAACTCTTTACAAATTTGTTCATAAGCTGCTTTTTGTTCCGGATCATTAGGATCATACGCTGTTACTTCACAGTTACCTACGTAAGTCGGAACTCCTGCATTAATATGATACTCATTTGAGTTTCCTGTGCCTGCAACTGCATTATCCAAATCAGTTTGTGTCGTAAAATGCATTAGACCATCTGCATCAGTGTATGTATATATATTATCCAAATCTTCCTTACCTAAATCAGGATAATCTTGAATTAATTTGTCATATACATTTTTTTGTTCAGCACTATTAGGGTCATATTTACTAACAACATTTCCATCCACAGAATAAGAACCATCCGCAGGATTTTGTGTAACAGAACCGTTATTTATATTTCCTTGTTCACTTTTTGTGTCCAAAACAACCTGAGGATTTGTCTTTTTAGATTGTATTCCGGTATAGACATCAGAATAATGGTAATGAGTGACCAAATAATTGTATCCATCAGGATCGTTTTCCAACGGAGTCATACTTGTAATAGTTTCACCAGTAAGCCCGTCTTCATAAGAGTATTGCAATGTAGTGTAATCTTGAGTACTTGGAGCAGTTGGTACTTCGAGAGCTAAAAGCTCATTAAATGTATTTGCACTTTGGTTTGACAAAGCCGTACGTGCTTGGTTTATTTGTTGACCTTCATATTCAACATTGGTTTTTCTGGCTGTTAAACCTAAATATCTTGCTTGTGAAGCTGCCATGCCCATATAACTACTCTCCTTGTATAAAATTCTACCTTACATTTTATTTATAATGATGTTTTTATTTTTGTCAACATCTCATGTAAAATTATACGGCATTTAATTTCAGATATACATAGTAAATCCTTTAAAATCAATCAATTAAATTAGTTTTAATAATAAAAATCAACTATATAAAGTATAAGGAGATTCATATATTGAATCCCCTTATAAAATAACAAATTTAAGCAAATAAATTACTCTTCAGTTTCTTTACTGTCTGCTTTTTCTTCATTAACAGTTAAAGCAATACGTTTATCAGTCGGATTAAATTTCAAAATATATGTATCAATTTTATCACCGACTTGTAAAATGCATTCCTTTTGGTTTTGTAATTCAACTACTTCTGCATGAGGTAATAGAGCTTCTACTCCAGGGAATACTTCTACAAATGCACCAAAATGCTTAATTCTTGTAATAGTACCTTCTACTTTATCACCTTCTTTGATTTGTTTTTCTGCTTCTAACCACGGATCTGGTTCAAGATTTTTCAAACTTAAAGAAACTCTTTGTTTGTCATGATCTACTGCAATTACTTCAACATCAATCTTATCACCTACGTTAAGGATATCTGTAGGATGATCGATCCATCTCCAAGATAATTGTGATAGAGGCAAAAGTCCATCAATACCACCTAAATCAATAAATGCACCGAAGTCGGTAATTCTTACAACATCACCTTTTACAATTTGACCAGGCTCGATTTGTGCAAATACATTTTTTCTAGCTTCAACTGCACTATCTTCATATACTTTTTTATTTGAAAGAATAAAATTATTTTGTTGTGGATCTAAAGTTAAAATTTTCAATTCGATCTTATTTCCAACTTCCAAATCACTTTCTTTTGCTCTCAGTTGAGAAGAAGGAACAAAGCCTCTAACTCCTGATAATTCTACAAGAACACCACCTTTTACGATACCTACTACTGTTCCCAAAATTGTTTCATCCGCAGCTTTTGCTTTTTCAAGTTCCTTCCAAGCATATGCTTGATCAACTTTCTTACGAGATAACAAGAATTTACCATCCTCATCTTCTTCTCTTATAATGAGGAATTCATATTCTTCACCTTTTTTCAATTTATCTTCAACATTTTCATCTTTTTCAGCTGCTTCACGAGTTGGAACAACTGCAATTGTCTTTGCTCCGATATCGACCATTACGCCTTGACTGTCGTAGCCGCATACGATGCCTTTTACTAAATCACCTTTTTGAAACTTATAATCATACTGTTTCAATAATTCTTCAAAATCTAATTCTTGAGATGTCATATTTACTCCACTGTCCAAAGACACTACACTAATAACAATTTTTATATTAACAGACGTTTGTCAATTTGTAAAGTTTTTTAAAACAAACTACTTAACATTTCTGACAAATGCTGATCCTATTTCTTTTACTAAATTAAAACCTTCAGCTACTCTTGGAGTAAGTTTATCTAAAATTATACCAAACTCTTCACAAAGTTTATCTTCTGGCATTCTAACCCCGCTACCTTCAAGGATTTTACCGTTTTTTACAATAAAACAGTCAACTGCATTCTCATTGAATAAAAGTTTTGCAGTAGATTTGTCTTTAAGAGGAATACTAGCAAGTTTTTTCCCTTGCATTTGAGCTAGTTTTACAAAATTTAGAGGTTGTTGTATTTTTGTCATTTTTTATCCTTTCTTTTCTTTGATTACACTAAAAGAGGAACAAGTTTTTATTTGCTACTTGCTCCTCTTAAAATTTAATAATTCTTAATATTTATTATGAATTTAAAGATTTAATTAAATCAGAAATTGTTTTTTCTTGAACTTCAATCTCTGCAATACGTTCTTTTGTTTGTTCTATTAATTCTTTTGGAGCATTAGCAACAAACTTAGGATTGTTTATTCGTCCAAGCATTGATTTTTTCTCATTTGTCAACTTATCCAATTTCTTTTGTTGACGAGCAATCTCAGCATCCAAATCAATCAAATCCGCTAAAGGTACTACAATTTGAGAAGCAGAAACAACTGCTGAAGCTGATTTTGGAGGGACTTCTGAATTTATATCTCCATAAGAAATATTTTCAACTCTTGCAAGACGTTTTACATAAGCTTCAATTACTTCAAATACAGGTTTTTCAGAAACCTCTGCACGAACTTCGATATCAACCTTAACTGATGGTGAAATATTAAAGCTTTGTCTTACATTTCTCAAAGATTTAATTGTTTCAAACACAAGTTCCATTTCTTGAGCCTCTTTAGGGAAAGATAATTTTTCACTATATTGAGGAAATTCTGAAACCATTATAGCTTTTACATCTGTTTCTTTTGGAATCAAGCCCCAAACTCTTTCTGTAATATGAGGCATTATAGGATGAAGCATTCTCAAAGACATATCAAGTACATATCTCAACACTCGTTGAGTATTTACTTTCAATCCGGCATCTTGTAATTGAATTTTTGCAATTTCAACATACCAATCACAATATGAATTCCAGAAGAAATCATATAAAATATGTGCAGTTTCACCAATTCTAAAATCTTTAATATTTTCATTTATTTCTTTTGCAGTAGTATTTAGTTTATCTAAAATCCATTTATCTGCAATTGTTAGATTTTCAAAATCAATGTCTTTATTATCAACTCCATCAAGATTCATCAACACAAATCTTGAAGCGTTCCAGATTTTATTAGCAAAATTTCTGCCATACTCAAATCTTTCGTCACTCATTTTGATATCTTGACCACCATAAGTACAAAGTGATGTCATAGTAAACCTCAAAGCATCACATCCGTATTTATCAATAACTTTTACAGGATCTATTGTATTTCCTTTAGATTTTGACATTTTTTGACCTTTTTCATCTCTGATAAGACCGTGAATATATACTGTTGAGAATGGAGCTTTTCCAGTAAATTCCAAGCCCATAGTAATCATTCTTGCAACCCAGAAAAATATGATATCAAATCCTGTAACAAGAGTTGTTGTCGGGTAGAATTTTTTGAAGTCTTCAGCATCGGTATTTGGCCAACCCATTGTAGAGAACGGCCATAATCCTGAAGAGAACCAAGTATCAAGAACATCTGGATCTTGTGTATAATGTTCAGGATCAGGATTTTCTCTAGCTACAACCATTTCGCCTGTCTCATTATGATAATAAGCTGGAATTTGATGTCCCCACCACAATTGACGAGAAATACACCAATCACGAATATTTTCCATCCATCCTAAATAGTTCTTTTCCCATCTATCCGGAACAAATTTTATTCTACCATCTTTAACAGCAGCAATAGCTTCTTTCGCCAGAGGTTCCATTTTTACAAACCATTGTTCTGAAAGTAGTGGTTCAATTGTAGTACCACAACGTTGACATTTTCCAACATTATGTTCATGATCTCTTGTTCTTAGCAAGAAATTGTTATAAGAAAGCATTCCTATAATTTTTTCTCTTGCCTCATATCTATCTAATCCATGAAGCTCTTGAGGCACTTCACCACAAGCTTTCATAGTACCATCATTATTGATAACCCAAATAGGTTTCAAATCGTGACGTTGACCAACTTCATAATCATTAGGATCGTGTGCAGGAGTAATTTTTACAGCACCAGTTCCAAAGTTTTTATCAACATATTCATCTGCAATAATTGGAATTTCTCTACCAGAAAGAGGTATTACAACGGTTTTACCAATAAGTTCAGAATATTTATGGTCTGATGGGTGAACTGCAATTGCAACATCCCCAAAAATTGTTTCAGGTCGAGTAGTTGCAACGATGATTGCACCTGATTCACCTTTTAGAGGATATGAAATTTCCCACATATGTCCTTGTTCTGTTGCATATTCTGTTTCAACATCAGAAATA
>CASECH010000054.1 GCA_949286405.1 uncultured bacterium | reverse complement strand
TTTCAAAATATATGTCGATGTAACTGGTAGTGTTCAAAAGGAAAGATTTTACAGACGTGCAGCAGAAAGAAGTCTTGGTTCTTCTGTGGATGAAGTGTATAAAAATGCTTCTGATAAAGCTAAGATTTATATTCATCCAACAGCAAAAATGGCTGATATAATTCTTTCAGGGGAAGCAGACAGAGCCGCATATAAACATTTTATTAACAAGATTTTGGGAATAGTGAAAGAATTACATTATAGTAATATTTTATTATATTCTTAGCCCGTTGAGTTTATAAAAAAGAACCTGCAGAGTGCAGGTCTTTTTTTATCTGATAAAATTTGTTTTAATTTTTTCAACAGGTTGAGGAGTTTCGATTCCTGCTTCTTTTGCGGCTTTTAGACTTTTTAGCAGCCAAGCCATGTTAGTGCCGATACCTTGAATTATTTGCATTCCTTCCAAATCCTGCTTTATTTCGTCCGGTTTGTTCCCATGTACCATAGCCCAGTAGTTTGAAGAAACGATAGGCATGTTATTAAGGGTAAAATATTTGTATAGAACATCCAGTGATGCTGTAGTACCTGCTCTTCTAGCTGATACAACTGCTGCTGCAGGTTTGTATAGAAAAGCTTTTTTGCCCGCATAGAATACTCTATCAAGGATTGATAAAATTCTTCCTGAAGGATGGGCAAAGTATACAGGCGAACCTACTATAAAACCGTCTGCAGTTTTGGCTTTTTCAATGATTTCATTTACGATATCATCTTTGAATATGCACATACCGTCAGTATTTCTGCAAGCTCCACAACCGATACAATCCCTTATTGCTTCTTTACCTGTTTGAATAATTTCTGTCTCAATTCCTTCTTTATGTAGAATTGTTGCAATTTCTTCTAGGGCTGTGTATGTGCAACCATTTGAGTTTGGACTCCCGTTAATCATTAATACTTTCATATATTCTCCTTTTTACAAATCTATTATATAATAATTTTTATGATAAAGATAGATGACTTTGTTTTTGGAAAAACTTCTAATGGAAAAGTTGTAAAAAATTATGTGCTAAAATCTTCAGATATAGAAGTAGTACTTTCTGAGTGTGGTGCAAATATAAATTCAATTAAAGTGCCTGCTGCTGATGGTGAGAAAATTGATGTTGTGCTTGGGTATGATGATTTAGCAAAATACGAGCGTCAGGAAAAGTATATTGGTGCAACAGTAGGACGTTGTTGTAATAGGATTAAAGACGGAAAATTTAAGTTAAATTCGAAAGAGTATTTTTTGTTCTGTAATGATGGAAATAATCATTTACATGGTGGAAAAGTAGGATTTGATAAGAAGGTATGGTCTTCTGAAATAGTTGATAGTGGAGTAAAATTTTCTTATTATAGCCCTAATATGGAGGAGGGTTATCCTGGAAATCTTGATGTATCCGTAATTTATACTATTTCTGATAAAGCCCTTAAAATAAATTACATAGCCAAATCTGATGAGGATACGATTTGTGCTTTGACTAATCATTCATATTTTAACTTAAATGGTTTTGATAGTGGTGATGTGCTTAAGCAAGAAGTCCAAATTTTGGCTGATTATTATACAGAAAATGATGAAAATTCTATCCCAACAGGCAAACTTATTTCTGTAGCTGGTACTCCTATGGATTTTCGTCAGTTGAAATCAATTGGTAGAGATATCAATGAAAATTATTATCAACTTAATTTTGCTAAAGGTTTTGATCAAAATTGGTGTATAAATTCATATGACGGTACAATAAAAAAGGCTGCCACTGCTTTTTCTAAAAAAACAGGGATAACACTTGAGGTGTATACAGATATGGCAGGTGTTCAGTTTTATACCGGTAATTTTTTAGTTGGTGCAGAAAATGGAAAATCAAATTCTCCAATTAAAAATCGTAGTGCTTTTTGTCTTGAGTGCCAAAACTATCCTGATGCGATAAATCATAAAAATTTCCCCCAACCAATTTTGAAGTCAGGGGAAATCTATAATAAACATATTGAATATCGCTTTAGTTAAACACCTATATCTCTTAGACGTTTGCCGTCCATAAGATTTTTTTCGATTTTTTCAAGAGAAATTCCCTTAGTTTCAGGAATTAATAATACTGTAAGTAGGATAAATAGCAAGTTCAAACCTGTATAAATCCAGAATGTTGCAGCGATTCCGAATGCATTGATAAGAGTTAGGAATGTAGCTCCGATAATCATATTAACAATCCAGTTTGTAGTGGTAGAACAAGCAACACCAAAGTCACGACTCTTAAGCGGTTGTATTTCTGAACATAAAATCCACACAACAGGTCCTGCACTCATTGCAAAACTTGTGATTGTAAATAAAGTCATAACTATAGCTGCAATAGATATCCATAATGCACTAAATCCTGCATTTATCATATACAAACATACACCAAGCAAGAATGTACCGGTTGCGATACCTGCAAAGCCGATTGTCAGTATTGGTTTTCTACCTTGTTTATCAACTGTTTTCATAGCAATCAGTGTCGCAAGAGTATTTGTAAGTCCGCATATTACAGTTGCAATCATTTGTTGTTCTGTGTTTGCAAATCCGGCATGTTTGAATATTTGAGGTGCATAATATAGAATTACGTTCATACCTGTAAATTGCTGCATAGCTTGCAATAACATTCCAAGGTATACTGCTCTTCTGACATTTTTATTTGACTTGAATAGTCCCCAGCCTTCTTGTTTAACTTTTAGGCTTTCATTAATTTCTAATAGTTCATTTTCAGCTTTTTCATCAGTAGAACTCAATGATAATAGGACTTCTTTGGCTTTGCTGAATTTTCCTTTAGATGCTAACCATCTAGGGCTGTCAGGAAGTCCGAATACTGAAATCATAAGAAGTAATGCTGGAATACTAATAACTCCAAGCATCATTCTCCAATGACCGCCGTAGCTGAATATTGTATCAGATACAAAAGCAACTAATATACCAATTGTTACCATCATTTGGTACATTGAAATCAGTTTTCCTCTATCTTCTTTTTCAGCCATTTCAGAAAGATATAATGGTGCAACATACGATGCTATACCTACAGCAAATCCGAGCATAACTCTTGAAATAAGTAACAAACCTACATTCGGAGCAAGAGCACATCCAAGTGAACCGAGTACAAATAGGGCCGCACCTGTCATTAAACTTTTTTTACGTCCCAATCTGAAGGAAATCCAACCTGTTGATATAGCTCCTAATGCTGCTCCAAGCATCATTGTACTAACAACCCACTCTTGTAATCTACTAGAGAGTTCAAAATGTGTTGTGATAAAAGGTAAAGCTCCTGATATTACACCTATATCAAGCCCAAATAATAAACCTGCCATTCCGGCAGCAAATGAGATGAATATTTTCATCCTTTTAGCTTTTTTTAGCCGTTCTTCGTTGATACCATTAGTTTTAATGCAATCTTCCATATAGTTCTCCTCTAAAACGTATAATATATTATACCCAGTGATTTTAGATATTATCACGTGTTTTTCTAAAAAATCATTTAAAAATATTAAATTAGTATAATTGAATGTTTTGTTTTGAATATCTTCGGGCATAAAATAAAAAAGAGGGTATTAAATGGTTCAAAAAGATTTACTTGTGCAGAATTTGCAAGATGGTTTATATGATGAGAAACTTGCTAAAATTTATTGTGTTGAAAAGCGAGATGTAAAGTATTATTCTGAAAGATTTTTGAATGTTATTCAAGGATTAGAAAGGACTTTTGGAAGTGTTGATTATGTAAGTCTTTTTAGTGCTCCTGGAAGAACTGAACTTGGTGGTAATCATACGGATCATCAGCACGGTTGTGTTCTTGCTGGTAGTATAAATCTTGATGTTATTGCAGCGGTTAAGTTAAATGACGAAAATATCGTAAGAGTTCAATCTGAAGGGTATCCTATGGATATAATAGATTTGGACTCTTTAGAAGCGGATGAGAAGGAATATAATCAAGCTAAAGCTTTGATAAAAGGTGTAATTGCAAAATTTAAAACTTTAGGTTATGAGATTAAAGGTTTTGATGCTTATACTTCATCAAATGTATTAAAAGGATCAGGATTATCTTCTTCTGCAGCTTTTGAAGTTTTAATCGGGAATATCATTAACGGGCTTTTTGCAAATGGCGAGGTCAGTGCAGTAGATATTGCAAAAATTGGTCAATATGCTGAAAATGTATATTTTGGAAAGCCTTGTGGCCTTATGGATCAGATGGCTTGTTCTGTTGGTGCTGCTGTTTCAATTGATTTTTCAGATACAGAAAATCCGCTAATTCAAAAAGTTGATTTTGATTTTTCTAATACAGGGTACGCACTTTGTATAATTGATTCAGGAGCGGATCATGCTGATTTAACCGATGAATATGCTGCAATTCCAAAAGAGATGAAAGCTGTTGCTAATTACTTTGGAGAAGAATATTTGAGGAATGTAAATAAATTTGATTTTTATTCTTCAATAAAATCTTTGCGTGAAAAAGTCGGTGATAGAGCAGTATTAAGAGCAATTCATTTCTTTGAAGATAACGATAGAGCAGTCAAAGAAGCACAAGTATTAAGGGATGGACATTTTGATGAATTTTTATCTCTTGTTAAAGAGTCTGGTTATTCATCTTATATGTACTTGCAAAATGTTTGTGTAAGTGGTTCCGTTCAAAATCAAGCAGTTGGTTTGGTACTTGCATTATGCCAAGAATTTCTGCAAGGTAAAGGTGCATATAGGGTTCATGGCGGTGGATTTGCCGGTACTGTGCAAGCTTTTGTGCCTGTAGATATGCTTGATGATTTTAAGAGGAAAATAGAAGCAATTTTAGGTGATGGATATTGTCATGTTCTTTCTATCCGCCCTATTGGAGGTTTTCAGTTTGTATAATAATTCAAGGAGATATATAGTATGACTATTTTAGTTTTAGGCGGAGCCGGTTATATTGGTTCTCATACAGTGTATGAATTGATAGATTCAGGAGAAGATGTTGTAATTGCTGATAATCTTGAAACAGGTCACATTGAAGCAGTTCATCCAAAGGCAAGATTTTACAAAGGTGATATAAGAGAAAAAGAGTTTCTTGATGATTTATTTAATAAAGAAAAAATTGATTCAGTAATACATTTTGCAGCTAATTCTTTAGTTGGGGAAAGTGTTACAAAACCTTTAAAATATTATGAAAATAATCTATACGGAACAATGGTTTTACTGAAGTCTATGGTAGAACATGATATCAAAAAGATTGTATTTTCTTCTACTGCTGCGACTTATGGTGAACCAGAAAATATCCCTATATTAGAAAATGATAGAACTGAGCCTACAAATCCTTATGGTGAGACAAAGTTGGCTATGGAAAAAATGTTTAAATGGGTTGCAAATGCACATGGACTTAGGTTTGTTTCTTTGAGGTATTTTAACGCTTGCGGAGCACATGTATCAGGCGAGATAGGAGAAGCTCATAACCCTGAAAGTCATTTAATTCCGTTGATTTTACAAGTGCCAAATGGTCAACGTGAAAAGATTGCAATTTTTGGCGATGATTACGACACTAAAGATGGAACTTGTATAAGAGATTATATTCATGTGACAGATCTTGCACAGGCTCATATTCTTGCTGTGAAATACTTGAATGAAGGCAAGGAAAGTAATATTTTTAATTTGGGTAACGGTGTCGGGTTTAGCGTTAAAGAGGTAATTGAGACTGCAAGAAAAGTTACTGGACATCCAATTCCAGCAATGATTTCACCTCGCAGAGCTGGGGATCCTGCAAAACTTGTTGCATCAAGTGAAAAAGCAAAGAAAATCCTAGGTTGGAAGCCTGAATATGCAGATCTTGAATATATAATTGCTTCTGCTTGGAAGTGGCATAAAAATCATCCGAAAGGCTATGAAAATAATGATTAATCAAGCTATTAAAAAATTAATTGCATATGCACTGGAGCATGAATTGATTACAGAAGAAGATAGAATTTATGCAACAAATCGTGTTCTGGAAGTATTGAATTTGAGTGATTATGAAGAACCGGAACAAGATTTTTGTGATATAGATTTAGAAAATACATTAAAAGAGATTCTTGATTATGCCGTAAAAAATAATATCATAGAAGATAGTATTGTATATCGAGATTTGTTTGATACAAAAATTATGGGGTCTCTTACACCACCTCCGCATGATGTAATTACTTGGTTTTATGAACTTTGTAAAAAATCTCCTAAAGAAGCTACTGATTGGTTTTATGATTTTAGTCAAAATACAGACTATATAAGACGTTATAGAATTAAAAAGGATTTGAGATGGACTGTAGATACGGAGTATGGAAAACTTGATCTATCAATAAACTTATCCAAACCTGAAAAAGATCCTAAAGCTATAGCGGCTGCCAAAAATGCAAAACAAAGCGGTTATCCTAAATGTATGCTTTGTCCTGAAAATGAAGGATATGCAGGGCGAATAAATCATCCTGCAAGACAAAATCACAGAATTATTCCGCTAGAAATAAATTCTGAAAAATGGTATTTTCAATATTCTCCATATGTTTATTATAATGAACATTGTATTTTGCTAAATAGCAAACATATTCCAATGGTTATCAATATTGATGCGTTTAGAAAACTTTTTGATTTTGTGAAACAATTCCCGCATTACTTTATAGGTTCAAATGCTGATTTGCCTATAGTTGGCGGTTCAATTCTTTCTCATGAACATTTTCAGGGAGGAAATTATGAGTTTGCAATGGCTCGGGCAGAGATTGAAAAAACTTTTAAGGTAACCGGTTTTGAAGATATAGAGGCTGGAATTTTAAAATGGCCGATGTCTGTGATTAGAATTCGTCATAAAAATTCTGAAAGACTAATTCAGTTTGCAGATCATATTTTGAAAAAATGGCGAAAATATTCTGATCCAGATGTCTATGTTTTTGCAGAAACAGATGGAGAACCTCATAATACAATTACTCCAATTGCTCGTAAAAAGGATGATTTGTATGAGTTAGATTTGGTATTAAGAAACAATATTACAACGGATGAACATCCTTTAGGGGTTTATCATCCTCACAAAGAATTGCATCATATCAAAAAAGAAAATATCGGCTTGATAGAGGTTATGGGGCTTGCGGTATTACCTTCCAGGTTGGATGTCGAACTTAAAAAACTTGCTCAAGTGATTTTAGACAAGGCTGATATTCGCTCAGATGAATTGCTCGCAAAACATGCTGATTGGGTTGAAAAATTTCTTCCTAAATACCCGAATATAAATGCAGAAAATATTATGGAAATAATTGAGCAAGAAGTTGGTTATGTTTTTGTTAAGGTTCTTGAGGATGCAGGGGTCTTTAAACGGAATGATTTAGGAAAAGCTGCATTTATAAGATTTATTGAAACATTATAAATCTTTAAATTAAGACTTGAGTTCCAACAATTATTCTGTTACTTACAGGGCCGTTGTGATTGTTGCAGAATACGTAGTTCAGCATGAGTCTGAGAGCTTGACCTTTAATAAAATAGTTTAATCCGACTGTATACTCATCTTTGGAATTATTAGCTATTTCTCTATTTGGGTCAAAATGGTCTGCTCGTAAAAGAAGTTGAAGTTTTTGGTTAATTTTATATCCTAATGTTGTATAAAAACCGCTTGCTTTGTCAGTAGATACGAAATGTCCATTATATCCATCGGCAATTGCGTATTCAAAATTTGCCATAAAACGTTTATATTTATATCCGATATATGCACCTGTAACAGTATAATTATCGTGATTTTGTCCTGTATTGATACCGCCTCCTATTACAAGACTGCCATATTTGCCGTCAGTTTTTCCTAGCGGTTTAAAATTAACCCAACCGGTAAATTCTAAGCCAGGGAAAAATGCATTAAAGTATCTGTCTGAACTATTTAGGGCAAGGCTATAATTTATAAGAGAATAATCTCCTACTAGTCTTAAGCCTAAAGCTCTTGTTGATGCAAATGTTCTGGATATTTGGGAACGCATTACAAAAGGTAGTGTGAATTCGCTCATACCACCTTCTACACCGATTTGGTTTCTTGATACACCTAGTAGGATTTTATGATGAGGAATTCTTGTATTAATAAAATACGCATCTGCTATGAAATCTTGAATAAAATCCCTGTGGTTGTGCGGTTTTAAGTTAAACAATCCCTGAAATCCTGTATATTTATCTTTCATTGTAGATATTACACCAAGTTGTATGTATTCATTTACGTAGCTTGTATCATAATCGGAATCTTCAAAGTAATTGTTGAAAGTATTGTGATATGCCCCATAGAATTGGATTTTATCAATAGGACCTTTCGAAAACGTAAATGTTAATTCATCCTTAAGTAAATATGATGGGATGTCAGTTCTTTCTATTTCAGCTTTGTATATTTTTTCGAAAAGTCCTTCTTTTCTTTCTTCTTCTTTTTTTAATTCAAGTTCAATAGGAGATTCTTCTTCTATTTCTGTAAATTCTGCAAATTCACTGTCTGAATTGTCGAGGATTTTTTCATCTTCTTCTAAAGCTTCCTCTTCTAATATTTCTTCTTCTGCTTCTTTAGTTTGATTTTTAGGTATAGGGATTGAGTTATTTATATTTTTTTGAATTTGTATTTGAGTAATTGCATCAGAAAAAGCTTCTGCATTGCAATTTTTTTGCATGCAGATTAGAGTAATTGCTATCGCTAAAAATATTCTAAAACTTTTCCACACAAATTAATACTACAACTTTAATATTTTAAATCTAGGTAATGTTGAGTAATATAAATGAATATGAAATTAGTTCTCAATTTTTGTATTATTTTTAATAAGATATTTCGCAATTATTTCGCAGGCATCAGATACAAATTTTGTGCAAGGCCTTTCTTTGTAATATTGAGCAGTTCTTTTAGATGGTGTTGGTGTGTCTGACTTTATTTTCAAATTAAGTAATTCTCTACAAATTATGGTATTGTGCTTTTGTTCAAATTCTTTTGCAAGTTTTTGAATTCTTTTGTAGTGTTCTTCTTTTATTTTGTCGTCATTAGAGGATGTATATCCGTCTTTAAGACCCGCAATCATAAACATAGCACTGACTGCACCACATACTTCTCTAAGTCGTCCCATGCCTCCACCGAAAGATGATGATAACTTGAATGCTGTTTCTAAATCCATTCCGACTTCTTCTGCAAAGGTACAAAAAACTGATTGAGCACAATTGTAGCCTTCTAAAAACAGTGCTTCTCCATTTTTTTTGTATATTTCGATATCTTTCATAGTTATATTCTAACTCAAATATATATTTATAGATAAAAAAAAGGAGCCTATGGCTCCGTTGGAATTAAGAATAGCTGGAAGTATGAAAAAGATTTAATTATATTTAACTCCTATTATTTTATTATGGCAATTACCCACTTGAGCAATTGAGTAAAATATTATAAGTTTTTATATTGCCAATATGAAAGATTTCTATTTAAAACACAGGTTAACTATTGGGGTAATATTTTTTGTTTTAATGTTATTTTTTCTTTTTTATACATTAAACAGAATGCATAACGTAAATATTACAGTCGAATTTGAGGATTTAAGACCTTTTCATCACAAAATAGATGTATATTACAAAGGATTTAAAATTGGTCATGCAGGAGATTTACGTCCGGCAGATGATTATCAAACGACACTAATGTCTGTGACTTTGCATGCTAAGGATTTAAAATTACCGGTAAATATGGTTGCTAAACTTAAACGAGAAAAAAGTGGCAGACGTGAGGTTGATTACGTTGATTTAATATATCCTGAAAATCCATCTTTTTTTCAGTTAGAAAGTGGGGATAAAATTCCAGGAACTGTAACGGTAGATTTTAATACATTTTTGGCATCTCAAGATCCAGACTCTTTGATTACGATTAGAGATAATTTGGTAAAGACTTCTGAACAGTTAGACGAAACTCTAATTGCTTTAACTGATTTATTAAATGCTATGTCTGGTATTATTAATGACAATAGACCAAATGTTTTGAGTGCTACACGTGACATAAAAATTATGACAAGTAATATGAGACAAGTTAGTGAAAAGATTAATTATTCTGTTTCTCAAAAGAAACTTACAAATACTATGACAAATTTAGATACTTCAACAGACGGTATGAAAGAAATTGTTGATAGCACAACAAAATTGACTAACCAGCTTGGTAATATGACTCAAAAAGTTGATA
>CASECH010000053.1 GCA_949286405.1 uncultured bacterium | reverse complement strand
GTTTCTGATGAAGAATTGCAAAGCTGTTTGAAGGTCTTAAATAAGTTTAAAGCGAATTTAGAAGATAAATTAAAAATACAAATATAGAGGTGACTATGGAAGAAGATAACAAACCCCAAAAGAAATTAAGTAAAGAAGAATTAGATGAAAAAGCAAAAGAAGTTCTAAAAGAAAGACAAGCAAGAGCAAAGAAAAGACGACCTGAATATAAGAAAAAACGTGTAGTAGTACCAATTATAACTGCTGCTTTATTATTGTTGATAGGTATTGCTGCAGCTATACATGCTACGTATTTTCAATCAACCGATGATGCTTTTGTTGAAGGAAGATTAATATCAGTTGCACCTCGTGTATCAGGTCCTGTAATCAATCTTTTGGTAGATGATAATGATGAAGTAAAGGCCGGACAGCTTTTAGTCGAAATTGATCCTGCTGATTATGAAGTAAAATTGCATGAAGCTGAAGCAAAACTTGCAGAAGCTAAAGCTCAATTGAATGTTACAGAAAAGCAAGTAGAAGAAGGATCTTCTAACTTGGATCAATCATATCAAGACTTAAATTCAACAAAATCAAAATTAGATTTTGCCCAAAAAGATCATAAAAGATATACAGATATGTATAAAGAAGGTATTGTCTCAAAACAGGATTATGATAGCAGTTCAAATCATTTAACTGTTGCTCAGGCTAATCATAAAGCAGCTACAGAAAAATCAAAGGCTTTAAAATCAGCCCTAGAATCTCATAAAGCTAAGACAGAGGTGGCAACGGCTGAAATTCAAAAGCTTGAGGCTGAAGTTGAACAGGCAAAATTAAATCTTTCTTATACAAAAATTTATGCACCACAAGATGGTATGGTGTCAGCAAGAAGTGTTGAAAAGGGAAATTATCTTCAAGTCGGTCAGCCGTTAATGCAGATTGTTCCTAAAAATGTATGGGTAATTGCAAACTTTAAAGAAATTCAGTTGACTAAAATGAAAAAAGGCCAACCTGTATCAATAAAAATAGACACATATCCGGGAAAAAGATTTAAAGGGCATGTCGATAGTATACAAAGGGCTACCGGAGCTAAATCAAGCTTATTCCCTCCTGAAAATGCTGTTGGCAGTTATGTAAAAATAGTTCAACGTGTACCGGTAAAAATTGTTTTTGATGAAGATATAAGTGAATATAATATAGTACCTGGTATGTCAGTTGTTCCAAAGGTAAAAATTAAATGATGGCAGAAGAAGGTAAAAAAGTAAATCCTTATATAGTTGCAGTATCTGTATTATTACCTGCTTTCCTTGCGTTAGCTGCTTCTTCTGCGACTAACGTAAGTCAGCCCCATATTGCTGGTTTTTATGGAGCAACTCAATATGAAGCTAATACAGTTATTACTTGTTATATCATATCAGGCGGACTTATGTTGCCTGTTACCGGATATCTTGTAAGAACTATTGGTAAAAAGCTTTTAATGTATTACAGTATATGGATATTTGCTTTAGGTTGCCTACTTTGTATTTTAGCTCCTAACTTGCAAGCTTTAATTGGTGCTAGAATAATTCAAGGGATAGGTAGCGGTTGTATCTTACCTCTATGTCAGGCAGTTTTGTTGGAGGTTTTTCCTCCAGAGCAAAGGGGTGTTGCAATGAGTTTGTTTGGTGTTGCAGCTATGTTTTCACCTTTAGCCGGTCCTTTTATCGGAGGTTATTTAACTGATAATTATTCTTGGCAGTGGATTTTTATTATGAATATTCCATTGTGTATGATTTCTTTTTTGTTAGTTAAACTATTCATGTCAAATGATAAACCTGAAAAACTAAAGTATAACAAAAAGTTTGATATCTGGGGGTACGGATCGATAGTACTAGCTTTAGGTTGCATGCAGGTTGTTTTGGATAAAGGACAGCAATATAACTGGTTTGATACAACTTGGGTTTGTTGGACTACTGCAGTGTGTGTATTTGCTTTTGTATTTTTCTATGTATGGGAATTAGAGTATAAGTATCCTGTAATTGATATAAGAGTATTTAAGGATAAGAATTTCTTGATCGGGACTTTTGTTAGTTCGTTTATTAATATAATGTTGTATTCAACGCTTTTGTTAGTTCCAATGTTTGCTCAAAGTATATTAGGTTATAGCCCATCAAAATCAGGACTCGCAATGTTTCCAAGAGCTATTATTTGTTTTATTGGGTTGCTAGTTGTTGGAGAAATTTCAAAATTTGTTAAACCTAAAATTCTTGCAACAATTGGTTTGGTTACTATGGGCGTGTCTGTTTTAATGCTTACACAATTAAATACGACTTCTTCTATTGAGAGTGTTGTATTACCTAATATATTGTTATGTATTGGTGTGCCAACTGCTTTTGTTCCAATTACTGCATTGTCATTTCAGACTCTACCTGCTTCAAAAAACGCAGATGCAGCGGCTTTGCATGCGCTTTTTAAAAATATTATAACAGCGATTTCGACATCAATGTCTGCAACATTTATAGCTAGAGTCTCACAGGTAAGACAAACTTATCTTGTGGAGAATTTATCTCCTCATAATTCGGTATTTCAGTATAAATTAGCAATGTTGAAATCAAAATTTATGATACATTATCCGTCTGTATTAGCTGCAAGAAAAGCTAGTGGTTCTGTGTATAGGGAACTGCTTCAACAAGCCAGACTTGCTTCATTTTTTGATGCTTTTTCTGTACTTGCTTTTTTATCAATTGCGGTTATTCCTTTAGTTTGGATAATAAAATCTAAAAAAAGAGAAATTAATCAATAAAAAAACGAGCCATTTAAATGACTCGTTTTTTTATTAGAAATTTTATTAATGTAAGAATTTTAAATAAATGTACGCAGAGCTAATTATCAATGATATTAGCATAGTTACTACACCGTATTTTAAGAATCCCATAAATGAAATAGGATGACCTTTATGTGCGGCACTTTCAGATACAATAACGTTAGCAGCAGCTCCAATGATAGTCATATTACCACCTAAGCATGCTCCAAGAGATAAACACCACCATAATGGATATGTATAGTCTGTTCCCATTGTTTTTTGAATAGATAAAAGCATTGGTGTCATAGTGGCAGTGTATGGGATGTTGTCTATAATTCCTGATATAAAACCTGAAGCCCATAAAATCAGCATAGCTGCAGCTTGTTGTGAACCTTGAGTTATATCCAATATCCATTTAGCCATTAATGCAATACCTCCTGATGCTTCAAGCCCACCGATAATTATAAACAAGCCTATAAAGAAAAATATAGTATTCCATTCAACATCGCATAATATATCTTTAGGTTTTTCAAACAATAAAAGGAAGCTAGCTCCTAACATTGCGGTTACACAAGTTTCAATATGTGTTACATCGTGAGAAACAAAACCCAAAATTACCAATAGTAACACAATAGCACTTCTTATCATAAGCGGATAATCAGTAATTGTTTTAGAATTGTCTAAATTTGCAACGGCTTCCATCTTTTCCGGTGCTGCTTTTAGTGATTTTCTAAATACAAAAATCATTAGTGATACTACTACTATAAAGATTATTGCAACAACTAAAGTTAGCTCTTTTAAAAAGTCCATAAATGATAAGCCCGCAGCACTTCCAATAATTATGTTAGGAGGATCTCCTATTAATGTCGCAGTACCACCAATATTTGATGCAAAAATTTCTGTTATAAGAAATGGAATTGGATTGATATCAAGCTCTTTTGCAATAAAAAATGTAACAGGCATGATAAGAATTACAGTAGTAACATTGTCAAGAAATGCAGATGTTACTGCGGTAAAAATTCCAAGCGTAAATAAAACAGTTTTGGGGTGTCCTTTGGTAAATTTTAAGAGTTCATTTGCAATCCAATTGAACATCCCGCTTCTTGTTGCGATATTTACAATAATCATCATAGATACAAGTAAAAATATTACGTTAAAATCTACAAAGTTAATGAAATAATGTGGATTAATATTTTCTCCAACTAATTTTGTTTGACTTACTAATCCAAGTAAAATTGTAATTGCAGCTCCTACAAGTGCTACTGTTACTTTTGGGATTTTTTCCAAAGCAATAAAAACGTAGGCTATAAGTAAAATTGCAGCCGATACCGCAACACTATGAGCCTGAACTAAAGCATGTAAATGTTCCATCTGCTACGTTCTCCTTTTTTAAACTACTGTGATTTGTTTCAAAGACCAAAAATCGGTTTGGATAAACCGATTTGATATTATTATAAAAAACGAAAAATAGCAAATTGTTACATGATTTATAAAATTAATTCACAATCAATAACTTGGTCTTCATTATTTATTTTAGAAATTTTAAATTTTGAGTTTTCAGGCAGATAAAAAATAGAATTTATTCCTTTATCAGATTCTATTCCGCTGAATCTTCTGCAATCAATTCCTTTAGTTTCTTTTGGAAGTTTTATTCGCATAATATATCCGGCATTTTCTTCTTCTAGCCAGAAAGGGTCAACTTTTGCCAGTTCATCATCATATACTCTTGAGGTTGCTATTAATCCTTTATCTTCAAAAATAGCTCCTTCATAGAGTTGTTTTGAAAAGTCTAATTCTGAAAAATCATCCCATATCTTTTTTGTTCTAATTCCACGATACACAGTTGTTTCTGTTCCGATTGGAGATGCTTTATCAAAAATATTTCTTAATTTGTTTAGCTGCTCAAAGTCAATATTTTTATTTAATCCGGCTCTTAATAGGTGGTTAAATTTATTTTCTTTTATTAAGTCTGCCACTGCTAGTGCATCTGCTTGTGAAAATATTTCCCCAGCAATATTAAATGATTTTTGTTTTTCACTTCCAGTCACTTTAACGATTCTGTTTAAAACTTTTTTTAATTCTTCACTTTCAGGTGCAGCATTGATTGCGTAGTTAAAAAATTCTCCGAGCTTTTTTCTTAGTGGTTGTTCAAAATCTTTTCTTAATTTTTCATTGTTTATAAGATCTGATAATAATTCATTAACTTGTTTTGTGTTATTTACTGTGCTGGTTTTTGTAGGTTTACCTTTTGCAAGCCTCATTATCGCGTAAGTTATTCCTCCAAGTGCGGTAATTCCCAGCATAGTGTCTTTTACTACTGCTTTTCTCTCTGGTGCAGAAACAAATTCAGGATTTTGTTTTTTTTCTTGTAAAGGTCTTGTCTGTGCAGTATATTGCACAGTTGAATTTTGCATTATTCTTTTGTTAATTACATCAAAATTGTTCATAGACCAAGATTCTTTATTGTTTTCTATCTATATAAAAGCACTGAATTAAAAATTTTTCAGCTTTTTAATATTTTTTAATAGAGCCTTTTTTACACTAATTATTGAGGCTAGTGTCATGATAGATTGTACAACGAAAAATTTGAAAATTAATATACCTGAGTAGTAAATATTTATAAATTATTTACATATCCTCTTGGTTAATAAAAAAATTGATTGATAATGATTTTTTGTTGTTTTTTATTGTATAATAGTTAAGTAACTTTTTCTGTTTGCTTGTTTGCTTACGATAAAGTTTAAAGATTTGGATATCTGGAGGGGACTATGTGTCTTGAAAAAAAAGCTGAGAATATTAAACTTGTTGCGTTTGATGTCGATGGTGTGCTTACTGACGGAAGTCTTACTTTTGATGAAGACGGTAGAGAGTACAAGACTTTTAATGCAAAAGATGGTCAAGGTATTGTAAATCTTAATAATGCTGGAATAATTACGGCAATAATTACGGCAAGAAATAACGGGACTGTTTTTCACAGAGCTCAAAATCTTAAAATTAAGGAACTTCATCAAGGTTCTAAAAATAAGATACAAACTCTTAATGAGGTTGTAGAAAAATATAAAATATCTTACGATGAAATTGCATATATGGGAGATGATTTGCCTGATATTTGTATATTAGAAAAAGTTGGTATTAGTGCCTGCCCTTTAGACGCAGTTGAAGAGGTGAAAGTTGTTGCTAATTTTATTTCTTCTAAAAATGGTGGTAGAGGTGCAGTGAGAGAATTATGTGATTTTATATTGAAAAATAGGTAGAAGGGGAAAATTATGTATGAAATAAAAACACAAGCTTTTTTTGCGGCTGCTCATCACTTGTTAAATTATGAAGGAGAGTGCGAAAATCAGCATGGTCACAATTGGATGGTTGAAGCATATGTCAAGGGTGATTCTTTAGACAAGAGTAATATTTTAATCGATTATAAAGTTTTGAAAAAAGAGTTAAATAAAGTATTAGATTTGCTTGATCATAAGGATATTAATGAACTACCAGAATTCGATGGAGAAAGTCCTTCTAGTGAGATGATAGCGTACTTTATATATACAAAATTGAAAGAAAATGTTGTGCAATTGAGTAAAGTTTCTGTTTGGGAAACACAAACATCTTGTGCAAGTTATTTTGAAGAAGACTAGACTAGAAAAAATTGGGAGAAAAAATGAATTTAATACAAGCAATATTGATGGGGATTGTACAAGGTTTAAGTGAATTCTTGCCGATATCAAGTTCTGCACACCTTGTTTTTACTTCAAATTTTTATAAAGTACTTAAAGGGATTGAGATTGTGCAACAATCCAATGAAGAAGTATTTTTTGATATTATGGTGCATTTGGGGACATTAATTGCAGTATTAATTTATTTTAGAAAAGATGTAGTTAGAATTTTGAAAGCAATGGTTATAGCTCTCAAAACTAAAGATTGGTCTGATAAAGATGCTAAATTGGGATTGTTTATAGCTTTAGGTACAGTTGTTACAGTATGCTTAGCTTTGCCTATAAATGAAGTTGCGGAAAAACTTGTATATACTCCGTCTTTAGTTGGGATATTATTATTTATTACCGGATTTGTTCTTCTAGGTAGTGAGTATATGTCTAAACATTTTGTAGCTAAAAGAGAAAATGTAGATTTAAAAACTTCAATACTAATCGGATTAGCTCAAGGATTAGCTGCTTTACCAGGTTTTTCACGCTCCGGTTGGACAATTGCAACAGGATTGTTTTTCGGTTTAGATAGAGTGACTGCAGCAAGTTATTCGTTTTTGTTAAGTATTCCTATTATTTTAGGTGCATCTATGGTATATCCTTTGGTAAAAATAGATATTCATGAAGCATTACAATATAATTGGCCTGCAATTATAATTGGAACAGTTGTTTCTGCAATTACAGGATATGTGTGTATTAAATATTTCATGAAATTTATTTCAAAATTTTCGCTGGCAATTTTTGGATATTACTGTTTAATTATGGGGCTAATAACCGCTGTATTCTTTAGTATATACGGTTAGTGGTATTGTAAAAAAATGTAAATATAAATTATTACAACTAACAAAAAATTTTTTTCAGCATTCTTATATAAACGTCAATGTGTGTGGAGTAAAAATGATTTTACCAATTAATAATTTACCAAAAAAGAATATAAACTTTTCTGCAAATGAAAATAAGAAAGATGAGCATTTGGAGTACACACATGATACTCTTTTAAAAAATAATATAATTACCCGTACACGAATAGGAATTGACAAGTTTTCAAATGCAATTACACTATACCCTGCAAAAGGATTAAAAGGTAATAAAAATGCCAATTTTTACGAATTTTTGACAATGGGTACTATTCCATATATTGCTGGAAGTGCAATGTTGATGGCTGTATTTAATTCCGCAAATAAACATTTTGCACCTTTTGCCCGTTCAAAAGCAGGACCTTTAGGTAAGAAAATGGCTCTTGGTGTATTATTTTACGGTATAGCCAAAGAAGCTTCAAAGACATTGATTAATACTCCTGTTAAATTGATGACAGGTGTGGACCCTGAGTTGCCTTATGCAAAAGTAATATATGAACTGCCTGATGACGTAAATGATACTGATATTACAAGTATTGAGTATCATAAAGTGTTTGAGAGTGTTGAGTTTCCACGTTGGGACTTATTATATGGGGATGAGTCTAAAGGTAAAAAAAGAAATTATTACTATGACAGGGTTGCCAAAAAATTAGGAATGGGCAGTAATTTGAATGATTCTGATCAGGAAGTAAAGCCAAGAATAAAAGAAATTATTATAAAATCTAATATAGCTAAAAATATATCATCATATTTATGGGCGGGTGTTGGTGTAGGACTAGCTTTCCAAAAACCTTGGGAAAATTTCTTTAATGTTGCAACATTAAAGTTTTGGAAACCTGAAAAATTTAAAGTAGCTGTTAATTCATTTGGTAGAAGTTTGGTAGATAGTGCCAAAGCTTTTTATAGCGGAGAAGGTGGTAAGTATAAGCATGCTGGAAAGGTTATGCTTTTTACGGCTTTAGCTTCTTCTTTTTTAGGAGCAGTGAATGCTGTATCAACATCTAATTCCCCTTCTAAACTGGATGCATCAGATATCATTAAAAAAGACGAAAAGTACGTGGTGAACTAATATGAAAACTAATTTAATTCAAAACTATATATTAACTCAAAACGGAAATTCGCAAGTAAAAGAATCTCCGAGTAAGCCAAAGCCTGAGTTTAATATAAAACAGGAATTGGATAATAGGACTTTTATTAAACCTTTAAGGTCAAGAGGAAGACTTGTAAAAAACAATATATTTTATGCTCCGATAAATATGTTTAAAGATGTTGTATATGATGTTAAATCGTTAAAACATGCTTTGAGTGGAGATGCTAATGATCATGAATTAGGAAAGTTAAATGATGTAGGAATGAAACTTGGAGGTTTGAGTATTGCTGCATATCTAGCTACTAAAAAGCAAACTCCTAAAACAAAAGGTATGGAATTTGTTGGATTAGCATCATTCTTTGCGTCAATGGGACTGTGGAAAACAATAGGGATTCAGATTCC
>CASECH010000052.1 GCA_949286405.1 uncultured bacterium | reverse complement strand
CTTGTAGAGCCGTTTGTTAAAAATTTAGTATAATTAGTGCCATAGATGATAGAAGCTTGTTTCTCGGCTCTATAAAGAGCCTCTTCAGGTTTGTATGCATCTGTTTCAGATATGTCATACTTATAAAATTGTCTAAACTTATTAAAAATAAAAAACTTCTGTCCATGAGAAGGTGTCGTGAACAAAAGCTTTTTATTTTTTTTTCTTAAAATATTTATTAAACTCATTATTTATTTCTAATCTCTATACTTCTTTTGGCACAATATTGTGTTAAAGTCATCTTATCTTTACTGCTGTGGTAAGCAAATCTGCCAGAAATTGTGTATGTTTCTTCATTATTTTTTTCTATTCTAATAGGTGAGAATAAGCATTCAATATTTTGTTCCGCAGAAAGAGGTAAAGTAATATAATATTCTCCCTCAATATTAATATTTTCAGACGTTTTAAATTTCATACCTCCTGCAGAAATATCCAAAGTTGTAATTTTATAAAGCTTATCATTGCACCTCATATCCAAATCATAAATATATTTTATACGAGTATATTGACGTCTTTGTAAAAATCTGTGTTTAGCAGGATTTGCAACAATAAGTTTTTTATCCTCTACAACCTCGGGATAAGAATCAAAATACAAAGTTCCATGACTTGTTTGAGTATAAAATTCACAGTAATTGTGTCTTAAGAATCCTTTTGCTTCATAATCTAATTCTACAGTAAATCCATTTTGATTAACATCAGTGATAACACCTTTATTTGCACATTTAAAATCATGTGGAACAATTGTAATTTTTCTGTTTTTTTCAATTAATTCTCTCATACTAACCTCATTAAAACTACTTAATGACTTTATATTACTACATTTTTCTCTTTTTGTCGATATATTACGTTAAAAAGAAAAGCCCCTCCATAACCGAGGGGCAAATACTGAGCAATCAGAAGAGTTGAGGATTTACAATTATATGATAGCTATTTATTTTTAAATATTCATTCAACTAAATGACAATTATTTGCAAAAAAAAATAACCCCTAAGTACTAGAGGTTATTTTTTTAAGAATATATTTGGTATTATTCTTTTAAGAACGACTCATAATTTCTAGCAAGAAGATGAGTTCTTACTTGATTTATTAAATCAAGAGCAACACCAACCATGATTATTAATGATGTAGCTCCAATACCTTGCAGTGTTTTGATATTTGTAAAATAACTTGCAAATGATGGTACAAGAGCAATTATTCCAAGTCCCATAGCTCCTATAAATGTAGTTTTTGATAAAATTTTATCAAGAGCTTCTGCTGTTGGTTTTCCTGGTTTTATACCTGGAATTGATGAACCATATTTTTTTAAGTTATCTGCAATATCTTTCGGCTGCATATTTGGCATAATTGATGCATAAAAGAATGTTAATGCGACAATTAGCAAGAAATACAATACATAATATGTAATTCCGTCAGGACTCATGAAGTGACTTAGATTCACTACAAAATTTTTGACTGCAACAGATTTGAAATTAGCTTGTCCAACCAAACTTAAAATAGTTGAAGGGAAAAGCAAAATAGCAATCGCAAAAATGATTGGCATTACACCACCAGGATTAAGCTTAAATGGTATAAACGAATTCATTCCACCATAAACTTTGTTTCCTACCTGACGTTTAGGATTAACAATGATTACTTTTCTTACTGCCTCTTGCATAATTACAATAAAAATCATGGCTAAGAAAAATATTGCAAGTAACATTAATAAACCTAATTGCATAGTTGTATTATGAGCTACAATTTGAGCAGTTCTTGAAGCATATACCGGAATTCCTGATAGTATGCCTACAAAGATTATCAAAGAGCCTCCATTACCAATACCTTTTTCAGTAATGAGCTCTGATATCCACATAACTAGCACAGAACCAGCTGTTAATACTGTCATTGAACTTATAAAGAACATAACCGAATTAACATTTGGTAATACCGCTCCAGGTAAATGATGCAAATACATCATAAAAATTAATGACTGAAATGCAGCTAATACAACAGTAAATATACGTGTGTATTGTGACAATTTTCTTCTGCCTGCTTCTCCTTCTTCTTTCTGTAATTTTTCCAAAGAAGGAATTACTACAGAAATAAGTTGGATAATAATTGATGAAGTAATGTAAGGTCCAATACCTAATGCAAAGATAGATACTTTACCCAATGCTCCGCCTGAAAACAAGTCTAAAAAACCGATAATATTATTTCCTTGTGCAATATTGCTAAAAATTTGATTGTTAATACCATATAAAGGCATTTGTACACCAAATCTAAATGCAGCAATCATCAAGAAAGTAAATATTATTTTTTCTTTTAAACCTGAAGCATGCCACATTGACATCAAATCATCAGTTGTCGGCATTCTCATTTGTGGTGCCATTATACTAACTCAACCTTTCCGCCTGCTTTTTCAATTTTTTCTTTTGCTGATGGTGTAACGTAAGAAGCTTTTACTGTAACTGCTTCTGTAATTTCACCATTACCTAATACTCTTAGGCCAACTGTAGAAGGATGTGCTTTTCCTGCTTCCTTTAAACATTCTAAGCATATTTCTTTCATACCTAATTGAGCAATTCTACCAACATTGATTTCTGCATAATTTAATTTGTTAATTACTTGGAAACCTTTTAATTTTGGTAATTGTCTGTATCCAGGCATCTGTCCGCCTTCAAAACCTCTTTTTGAAGAGTTTCCTGAACGTTGTCCTTCTCCATTGTGTCCGCGACAAGAAGTTTTACCTCTTCCTGATGAACGACCTCTACCTACTCTTTTAATTTTATGTGTTGACCCTTCTGCTGGTCTTAAATCTTCTAATGTAATTGTCATTTTTTATTTCCTTTTTTTTATCTTGTATGATTGCTCGCTTTCACTATCACCACAAGGTCATACGCAATCAATCAGTAATGTATTCAATTAGTCTACGATTTGTACTAAATGAGGTACTTTATTTACCATACCTAAAATAGTAGCACTGTTGTAGTGTTCTACAACTTGATCTTGTTTAGTTAAGCCTAAACCTCTTACTACTCTGCGTTGTTTTTCAGAAGCACCAATTAAACTTCTTACAAGTTTAATTTTTATTTGTTTTAATTCTGTATTTGCCATCTTATTATTCCTTTATATATTAATATTACTTAAATTAATTAAACTAATTCAATAACCTAGTTAGACTAGTTTAAAAGTTCTGCCATAGTTAGACCACGTCTTTTTGCTACTTCATTGAATGGAGTTAAGCTTTTTAAAGCTTCTAAAGTTGCATTAGCAGCATTTAAAGGTGATTTTGAACCTAATGATTTTGAAAGAATATTTTCAATACCTGCAAGTTCAAGAACTAATCTAACTGCACCACCTGCAATAATACCAGTACCTTGAGAAGCTGGTTTTAACATAACTGCACCAGCACCTGATCTGCCTGTAATAGGGTGAGGAATAGTTGTTTTGAAAATAGGTACTGTAATAAGATTTTTTCTTCCGTCAGCAATAGCTTTTTGAATAGCTACGATAACTTCTGATGCTTTAGCACAACCAACACCTACTTGGCCTTTTTTGTTTCCTACGATAACAATTGCTCTAAAACTTAGTT
Organism: uncultured bacterium; assembly: GCA_949286405.1. Lineage (GTDB taxonomy): Bacteria > Cyanobacteriota > Vampirovibrionia > Gastranaerophilales > Gastranaerophilaceae > CALURL01. Next base: position 7,459 of record CASECH010000052.1, on the reverse strand, counting down.
TTTTACCACCTTTTACAACTTTTGTTACACGACGAATTTGCACAACACGTTCTACCCATTCACTTTGAGGTTTTTCTTCTGTTGTTTCAATTTTTTGTTTTTTACCACGTCCTTTTCTAGGAGCTTTAGCTGGTTTTTCTTCTGTTTCAACAGTAGCTTCTGCAGTTTGTTCTGTTAGTTCTGCTGCAGTTTCTTCAACCGTAATTTCTTTGTTTTCTAAATCCATTGATTTTTACCTTTCATCTTAATTGTGATTTAATAACTTTTTTATTTACGCATAATTTATAATAATCATAAATCCATGCTAAACGAATACATCAAAATAAAGCTATCTAAAGCCTATGATAAATTATTCGTGAGTAACTTTTCTGACAAATCCAATTATTATACAAAAAAAAGATTTTTGCAAGCATAAATCTTTTTTTGTAAATATTGTTTTATTTTTCTGAAAGCATTTTATTTAATAATTCTTGAGGATTTGCAACATTTTCAACTTTAAAATTTTTGTTAAACAAGTTATCGAAATAATTTTTACCTTTATTGTAAGTTTCTAGTAAGTAAAAAACTCTTTTTACTTGTTCTGGTAAATCTTGAGGACAAGAATCTTTTGGATTATTTAGGAAGATATTTAGGATTTTTTTCCAAGTTGGTTGTTTAATTTTTTTTATTGTCTGTTTAACAATCCCCGAATATGTTTCTATATCTGCTTGTGAAGATATTATATTTATATGTTTATATTCTGGGAGCTGTACGTCTAAGCCAAAATTTTTAACATTTTTTACAAGCCAATCTTTAGAGGCTCCATTTTCTTTGGCAATGTAGTCCATAACTGTACGTACTGGCTCTTCTAAAGGAGTATCTCCGTAGAATATTTGTGGAATATCCTTTTTTATTGTTCTGTATTTAGGTAGAATTTCTTTTAGTATTATTCTATTATTAGTTTCACTGAATGGTAGTCTGTATACGCCTTGAAAGTATTGGTTTGAATTATTATTATAAATTTTCACGAGTTTTACTCCTCTCAAATCTACACCAGTGGAGTAAAACTCGTGAAAAAAGTTTTTTGCTAGCTATTTTAAAATATTTTCTAAAAGACCTGTCATACAAGATTTAAATCTATCACATTCGTCTTTTGTTTTTGCTTCAAATCTAAGAGTGAATACAGGTTCTGTGTTACTTTGTCTTATAAGTGCAAAACCACCATCAAACACAATTCTCATACCATCAAGAGTAATTATATCTTTGATTGGTGAACCGAATAGATTTTTATTATTTTCAACACATTCTTTTACTTTTTCTAAAGTTGATTTTTTTAATTCGTTTGGACACGGAAAACGAACTTCTTCGGATGAGTATACTTTATCAAAAGCAGAAAGCATATCAGAAATTTTGAAGTTTGGATTTAGTTTTTTATGGCGAGAAATGATTTCAATAATTCTGCAACCTGCATATATAGCATCGTCAAAACCGTAATAACGATCTTTGAAGAATGTATGACCGCTCATTTCGCCAGCTAAAAGAGCATTTGTTTCTTTCATTTTATCTTTGATATATCCATGACCGGTTTTACACATTACTGCTTTACCACCTAGAGTATTTATAGTGTCATAAAGAACTTGTGAACATTTTACTTCACTTACTACAGTAGGACAGGTTCCTTCTTTTTTACAGTCTTCGATTAAATCTTGAGCATATATCAAAAGAAGTTTATCACCTGTTAAAAACTTGCCATCCTGATCAACTATACCGATTCTATCGCTGTCACCGTCATAGGCGATTCCTATATCTGCTTTATTTTTTATAACAGTTTCCTTTAGTGTATCAAGAGTTTTTTCAACACTTGGATTCGGGTGATGGTTAGGGAAATTACCATCTGGTTCAGAAAAAAGTTCAATAACTTCACATCCTAATTCCTTATATAGCTGTGGACCTACAACCCCTCCTGTTGCGTTTGCGCTATCTACAACAATTTTTACCCCATTTCCTATATTACCAAATTTCCCCTTCATTTCTTTTATATAATCAGGGATAATATTATATTCTTTTACCTGTCCAAGATTTTTACTAGGTTCAGCTTTTGTTTCTATTTCTTCAAAAGTATGCTCTTTTACTTCTGCAATTTGTGCTTCAGTAAGTGTTCGTTTTGCATATGTCATTTTAAGTCCATTATACTCTTTTGGGTTATGGCTTGCAGTAATTATTGCTGCCGCAATAACTTGTTTGTTATCAGTTACACAAGCAGGTAGTCCTACAACTTCTGAATAATAACCGATTGGGGTTGGTGCTAGTCCTAGTTTAACAACATTAGCTCCTGTTGATGTAATACCTTTGCATAAAGCTTCCTCTAAAGATGGAGAATGAGTTCTTGCATCTCGTGTAACTGTTATCCACATGTCAGACTCATTTGCTCCGGATTGCTTTTTTAACCAGTTTACAAACCCTCTGCCTGTATTGTAATACAAATCTTCAGTTATATCGTCTCCATAAATGCCTCTTATGTCATTTTTACCAAATGCATGTTCATATTTTTTCATATAAAATTCTCCCCTTATTTTTATCATTATTGTATAATTGTAACATAGATATGAAAAAGTTATTCGAGAATATTTCTAATAATCAAAAAATTGCAGGGTGGTTATTTATTTTACCTGCTCTAGTTGGTACTGTTTTATTTATAATTATTCCGGTATTTTGTTCTTTTGGGCTAAGTTTTGTTAAATGGGATTTGTTAAATCCTATGGAGTTTGTCGGTTTTGATAATTATAGGGAGATTTTTTCAGACCTATTATTTTTCAAAATTTTAATCAATACAGTTGTATTCGCTGTTTCTACTTCTGTGCTTGGTGTTATTATTCCTATGATATTAGCAAGTATTCTGAATTCAAAAATTAGGGGTAGTGAATTTTTTAAAACAGCATATTTTTTACCTTTTATAACACCAATGATAGTTATAGGAGTTATTTGGGAGTGGATTTTTGACCCTAATATTGGTTTTTTGAATCATATATTACATATGCATATAAATTGGCTTTATGATGTAAATTTTGCAATGCCTGCTATGATTATTGTATCTGTATGGAAGTTGATTGGGTACAATATGATTATATTTCTTTCTGCATTAAGTGGTATTTCTCAAAGTATGTTTGAGGCAGCAAAAATCGATGGTGCAAACTCTTTTCAAACATTTAAGAATGTAACTATCCCGCTTTTATCTCCTACAATATTTTTTGTTGTAATAATCACTGCTATAAGTTCATTTCAAGTATTTGATTTGATATATTTAATGACTCAAGGCGGTCCTTTAGATAGCACAAATGTGCTGGTATACGCTATATATAAAAATGCTTTTGAGTTTTTCAACATAGGAAAGGCTAGTGCTATTGCTTATGTTTTATTCATAATAATTTTTGTTCTAACTCTAATTCAGTGGAATTTGAGAAAAAAACTTGTATATAATGAAATTGATTAATAAATTTTTGTAACATTTATCTTTTATTTATTAAAGATTATTTATTCCGATTCCGTAATTTAGTTTGTAAAGTAATAGTTGTTGATTACGGAGTGTAAAATGTACGAAGATTTTGAAAATGAAAAAATTATTGTTGAAATAACTCATTTGGTGGAAAAGACAGAGCAATTTCAAGATGATATTGATGCATATTGTGAATTTATGAAAGGTGTTATATTAAATACATCAGGTATAAATTAGTATACTGTCTAATGTTTTAAATTTACGATTTCGTTATATTAAAGCTATTATGAAAATAGTTATTTTAGGCGGTGTTGCTGCAGGAGCAAAAGCTGCTGCTAAAGCAAAAAGATTATTACCGGATGCAGAAATTGATTTATACACAGATGATACCCACGTGTCATACTCATCTTGTGGGCTTCCATATTATATTGAAGGTAATTTTGAAGATTATCAAATGCTTTTAGTCAGATCTCCAGAGGAATTTGAACAAAAGGGTATTCATATTCATCTCAAATCTAAAGCAATAAAAATTCTTCCAAATTCTAAACAAGTACTGATAGAAAATTTGGAAGATAATAATTCATATCTCGTAAAATATGACAAGTTAATTATTGCGATAGGTGCAAGGCCAATAATTCCCGATATTAAGAATGTAAATTTACCTAATATATTTACCTTGAGAAAAATTGAAGATGGTATAAATATAAAGCAAATGGCTTTAAAATCAAATAAAGTTGTAGTTGTTGGCGGCGGATACATTGGTATGGAACTCTTAGAGGCATTTGTAAGACAGAATTTAGATGTAACTCTAATAGAAAATTCTAAACATGTAATGCCTTCTTTGGATGACGAAATTTCTGAATTAATTGAAACACAATTAGAGTCAATTAATGACGGACGTTTTAAAATTTTAACTTCAGAATTGGTGACAGAATTTTGTGGAGATTTGGATGGAGTCAAAGCTGTGTATACAAATTCGGGGAAATGCATTGATGCTGATTTTGTAGTTTTATGCGTTGGAGTAAGACCAAATTCTGAGTTAGCACAAGATGCCGGAATTGAGCTTGGAGAAACGGGAGCTATCAAAGTAAATGAAAAAATGGAAACTAATATTCCTGATATATACGCTTGCGGAGATTGTGTAGAAGCAACTTTAGTAATTGATGGATCAAAAATATGGATGCCACTTGGTTCTACAGCTAATAAAGAAGGTAGAACTGCTGCAATGAACGCATCTGGGCTTGAAGATAAATTTTATGGTGTATTAGGATCAGCAGTTACAAGATGTCTTAATTTAACTATTTCAATGACAGGGTTAACTGAAAAGAAGGCTAAATCACTAGGTTATAAAACGATTTCGACTATAATTACGAAATATGATAAAGTAGGTTATATGCCTGATGTAAATAATATAACCCTTAAACTTGTTGCAGACTCAAAAACTGGTTTAATTCTTGGTGCACAAGCAGTAGGTGCAGGTGATGCAGATAAAAGAATAAATACTTTAACCTCAGCTATTCTTGCACATATGACAGTAGATGAGTTTTATAAAAATGATTTAACTTATGCACCGCCTTATTCTCCAACAATAGATCCGCTTTTAAACGCCGCTCAAATACTTTCAGGAAAGATTAAAAAAGTAAAGCACTAGGATAAAGAAGCAATATATTTGCTAATTCCCTCGCCCATTGAAAAACAACTTGCTTGGACTCTTAGTGCTCCTTGAGCCATAAAATCTGCTGATATGCATCTACCTGCGACATACAAGTTATCTATATCTGCAGACATTAAACTTTCAATTGGTAGTGTATAGTCTTTTACCATAACTAAAGTTGATTGATCTTTTTGGGCATTATGAACGTCTATCGGATAATTTGAAACAACTACAGGATGGTCAAATTGTTTACCATTTTTTACGTCATTAATTGTATAAATATATTTACCTTTAATACGTCTTGAAACCCTTATCCCAAGCATATCAGCAATATTTGAGATATAGCTGTTTTCAAATCCTGGAAAATATATTCGACAAAAATTAGCAAGTCTATAAATGTTTTTTCTCGCTAAAATCAAGGCTTTTGACATATTTTCTACTCTTAGGGTATCAGTGTAATCAATTACTCTAGGACAGTTAAAGGCAATTGTAGAAGGCATTCCAGCTACAGTAAATATCTGGAAATAGTTTCTGTCATGATCTTTGAGTATCCCTTTTGCAACTGCATCCTCAAATAGAGGACTTAAAGCCCAGTTTTTATCTTTGTCCCACGTATAAGCCGTAGATAGATGTATAAAGCCATTTATATCTTCTACTGTAGTGACATTTCTATCTTTATCATAGTGCTTAAGCCAGTTTGCAAAATATGGTACATCAACTCCGCCCATCATAAATCTTAAGCTAACAGGTTGTTCTTCATGTTTTTCTTCCAAAAATTCACAACCACATAATTTTCCAATTTCGCAATTCCCTGTCGCATCAATAACGTATTTCGTATCGATAGATGCAGATAATGTTTTATCTTTGCTTTCTATCTTTTCGTTATATACAGATAACATTTCTTTTGAAATAACTATAGATTTGATGTTATTATTTTTAATTATTACATCAGTAATATGAGTATCGAAAAATACTTCAACACCGGCTTCTGCCATAAGATTATCAAGTGCAATTTTGGTAAGTTCAGGATTAAACCACCCTGGATTATCCTGATATGTTGCTTGTCCACCCATAGTCTGCAATTCAGCTATAAGACGCTTATAAAAATCAGTATTTATCTGGTGTTCTCCAGACTTCATAGCTGGTACAACCAAGGCAGATGTAATAGTACCGCCAAGATGGATGTTTTTTTCAATTAATACAGTTTTTAGTCCTAACTTGCCTGCTGTGTATGCTGCTGCACAGCCGGCAGTTCCTCCTCCAACAACAATAAGATCATATTTATTCATATTTAGATATTATCTCATTTATTTTATGATGACAAATGATTTACATAAATTATTAAAGTTTTAAGGGGTAATTTTTAGTGATTTTCCAGTTGTAATATTGTATTAAAGCTGTACAATATGCTCTTTTAGAAGATTGACTATCATTACATCCATATAATGGATTATTAATTAGTTCGTCTTCATTATCAGGATTATTACAGACTTCTACTTCATTTCCGTTAGAATCATTAATTTTTTCACATACTAAACTCTTATAAGGTTCAATCCCTTTTCCACTTGTGTATGGGGTAGTATTTGCTATAATGTTTGGAGTAAAAGTAAACATAAAGCATTTTTTTCCATTATGAGGTCTTGCCACATTAGTTAAATCAGTTTTATTATAATCTTTGGCATAAGGATAGAAGAAAATATCATATCCACTTTTTATTACCATAAGGCTACCATCTGGGAAATAGGCTAAAGTATACTGATATCCGCTATTATTATGTTCTACACGAGTTGTCTTTAAAAAATCTTTTAAATATATATTATACCAATCAGAACATGGCATTTTATTTTCGATTGCAGTATTACCTCCTACACACCCTTTCCATTCTTCCTTTGGCCCATTCCTTAATTCTGACATTTTTATAGCTTGATTTGAAACAGAGTAAAATTTTTTTAATTTTGCTGATATTGCCTCTCTTTTATAGTTTTGCACCAGTGTAGGCATTAAAATTGCAGATAAAACTCCTAAAATTCCTAGTGTTATGAGTATTTCAGCTAAAGTAAAACCATTTTTCATAAAACCTCCTTTAAGATTTATTAACAATATATTGATATATATAACAATAAGTAGATTTATATATCTATTTATTGTTATAACATACAAGAAATTGTCAATATTATCAATAAAAAGTACAATTTATCATGTATGACTGCAAAAGAATATGTAAAAATACTAATAGCTAAAGAAGGTATAACTCTGAAAGAGTTGGCAAGAATTGCTTCTGAAAATAGTCCAAAGAAGTTTACTCTTGATGGTCTTTCACATAAGATGCGTCT
>CASECH010000051.1 GCA_949286405.1 uncultured bacterium | reverse complement strand
TAATGTTCTTGAGTTGACTATTTTTTTAATAATACAAGTTCTAAATATAAAGAATGCATAATGTTACTTAAAAATGCCAAATTAAAAGCCTTGTCAACATTATAACTATTTATATCTTTGCGGCAAATTGTTTTAATTTTAACATCCAATAACCGTCATTTTCTTTTGGATTGAACTTTGTCCACCAACCAAATGGATATCGATCTTTGATATGGAATAAAAGATTCATATACTCTTCAAAATAAGCATGTTTTAGCTGTGGTTCAAATTTCCCCAGCCAAGATGTTGCTTTAGAAAAATATTTATCAACAAAAATATCTTTATATTCATCTAATTTTGATGTTTCTGACAGGATATTTTCTATCGCATAAAAGACATAAATCGGAGAAAAATTCTTCTTCTTTTTCACAGAAGTTACAGCACCTTTGCGATTTTTTCTATAACAATAAAGATTTTCAGGGAACAGTGTAATTTTTTCCGCCATAATCATTGAATGGAAAAACGGCAACTGATCTTGCCCAACTTTTATTTCTTGAAAACGAATGTTATTTTTTATAAGGAAATCCTTTTTATACAACTTAGTCCAAGCGGTAGAAGGAAATTTAAAAATATCCTTTTTAATATCTTCAGAAGAAAATACTCGATTCAAATATTTTTTTGGTAATTTGTCACAACTGTAACCACCATTTTTACCTACACCTTCATAATATGAAAGTCCACCAAAAATAAGTATATCAACCCCTGTTTTTTCAGCTTGTTCAAACATTTTGTTCAATGCATCATCTTCAATCCAATCATCGCCATCGACAAAAAATACATACTCTCCTTTTGCAATAGCTAATCCGGCATTCCTTGCAATCCCAGATCCTTCATTATCCTTGTCTATCACAATAATGCGTTGATCTTTTTTAGAATAATTTTGCAAAATTTCAAGAGAATTGTCAGAAGATCCATCGTTCACACAAATAATTTCGATATCTTTAAATGATTGATTTAAGATACTATCAAGACAATGTGAAATATAATTTTCAACATTATACACAGGAATTATTACTGAAATTTTTGGCATACTGACCTCCACTTCAATAATAACATAAATTACAAAAAATTATCTTCCAATTTCAGTAGCTTTTTGAGCCATTGACTTTGTAATATTAATCAAAGCCAAGTTTGCTTCATAAGCTCTTTGAGCGAGCACAGCATCAGCCATATCAACCATAGCATTAACATTAGATGCTCTAATATAACCTTCAGCATCGGCATCTGGATGTCCAGGCTTGTAAATTCTATCCCCAAGAGTCGGATCTTCCACACATCCGTTGAATGTAACACCACCTTGTAAATACGGTAAAGTACCTACACCGAACACATCTTCTTTCATTGCATTCATCAATCCATGAAAAGACATATCCTCAGTTGCATTCAATACAGGAATACGTCTGACGTAATTAGGCGTATCAACATTCGCAATATTTTTAGCGTGAATATCAAGTCTTAAGCCATGAGCTTTCAAGGCATTTGATCCGATATTCATTGATTCCATTATACTCATAATATATTCCTCTTTACTTACTAATTTTCAAATTAACTACTTACCGACGTTTATTACAGTTTTCATTTCTGTAATAATATTAGACATTCTTCTTGTTGCCATTGTGTATAACAAAGAATTCTGTTGCAATTCCATCAATTCTTCTGCAGGATCAATCTCTTTATGTTGCTGTTCACTAATAACTGCAGAAGGTCCTAACTTTTCTGACAATTTTGTCTCAAGAGGGCTATTCATAGAACTCAAATAATCACCAAAATTTATATCCCTTCTTACATATCCTGGAGTGTCAATATTGGCAAGATTAGAACCGATAGCTCTTTGTTTTTGAGTTATCAAATCCATCATTAATGTAACTTTACCCATATTATCAAGTGATGTAAACATTCTAATCCTTCCTTACTTATCTTTTATTTCTAATGAAAATTATTCTCGAATATTAATAGCCTTGTTGTACATATCATCAACTACTTTCATCATACGCGTACTTGCTAACATTGAAGCATTCAACCTTAACATATCGCTTACTGATGTATAAATACTTGTATTTGAATTTTCCAAATTATTTTGTGCAAAAAGATCATGATTTTTGACCAAAACAGCTTCACCTGAGTCATCAGTAGGAACTAATTTATTCATACCCTTTTGTTCTAAACCTTCAGGATTGTCAAACATTACAAGCGGTATATTACCTAATTTTCTAGGTTGTGACTCTCTTGTATCATAAGCGTATACGTCACCACTCGGTTTGATTATAAACTTATAGCAATTTGTTGGAATCTTTATACCTTCTCCGACGAGCCAATCATCACCTGTCACAAGATACCCGTCTTTTCCTTGTTTAAATGCACCATCACGAGTATAAGCAACTTGCCCATCTGGAGAAACAACCGGAATAAAACCAGGTCCTGTTATTGCGACATCATAAGGATTGCTTGTAATTTGAATAGAACCTGTTTTGTAATCAGTTCTCACCGCGCCGGTTAAATACCCGTCATCATCTAACATTTGTTCAAAACGAACAGATTTATAGCCGTGAGTATTTAAGTTAGCCAAATTATTACCAACATATCCAAGTCTTTCAAATTGGTTGGTAACATTATTAATACTTCTTCTTACTATTCCTTGCATACTATACATAACTTACACCTCATAATCTTATGATGTTGAACCCAATTGAGATATTACTTTTTGCAAATTTTGATTTTGAATCATAAAAATCTGTCTGTTTGCCTCAAAATTCCTTATTATCGGCATCATTCCAATAAATTCATTTTGCAATGACACATTTGAAAATTCGTTATATCCTTGTTTTACTTCAGGATCCATAACCAATATCCCGTTAGCATCTACAACACCGATATAACCTGCCGGTTGAAGTTTAAGTGTTTCCTTATTAAAGACACTAACAAGTCCTTTTGAATTTATTTTTATGTCCTCAACCTTATCAGGAACAATAGGTAATTTTATTGGCATACCTGAACTAGAAAGGACATTAGAATCATCCAAATTTAATAAATAACCTTCTTTATCAATTTTAAATCGTCCATCTCTGGTCAATTCAATTCCATCTCGTCCTTGAACTTGGAAATATCCTTTGTTAGCCAAAGCCAAGTCTAAAGGGTTGTCAGACATTTGAATACGACCAACCTGATCATCTACAGTTTGAGATAGTCCATGCACGCCAATGAATTCAGTAAATGAAGATACTACAGGTTCCTTTCTTTGATAACCGACTTTATCAAAACCTGTTATATTTTCATTTGACATACCGATAAGCTCAGTTTGAACATGCATAGCCCTCAATGAAGCCGTCAGTCCTTTTTCACAGAATCTTATTCCACCGTTTATTTGCATGCTTACTACCTCTTTTTTCTCATATAATCGGACTTTTTAGACAAATAATCAATTATTTTTTCTAAAATCATCTATTTGTATGAGATACCCTTTATGCATGCATTAATGTTTTTTTTCAAAAAGTCAAAGTTTATTCAATAATTTCGTACAAAGAAGGAGCCTCTTGCACACTCACGTTATTATTTGGCACCTTCAATACTTTAACAGATAAAGTTCTGTTAGCATATTCAATACTTATTGTATCGCCTTCCTTAATTTGTTTTGCAGCTTTAGCCTGATTCCCGTTTACTAATACTCTACCCATATCAGATACTTCATTTGCAACAGTTCTTCTTTTTATCAATCTTGAAACTTTTAAAAATTTATCGAGCCTCACGAAAAATCTCCTTATTTAACATCAATTCTAGCACATTTATGTAATTTATGATATACTTTTCTAAGTAAAAGAAGGGGAATAAATGAAAAAATCTTTACTGAAAATATTTTTAACTCTTTTGGTATTTCTCAATATCCAAAATTATACAATAGCTAATGTAATAAAATTTGCACAAGTTACAGATGTTCACTTTAGCAACAAATCACCATATCCTGCTGAGATATTGAAAAAAGCAATAGCAGATTTAAATCAACAAAAAGACCTTTCATTTGTTATTTTTACAGGAGATAATATTGATTCTCCTAAACCTGAATACCTAAAATCATTTATGGAAATTGTAAAAAATCTTGATATACCTTACTACATAGTAATAGGCAATCATGATGTTTTCAAAAATGGCAATCTTTCAAAAGCTCAATATATCGAAACTGTAAGAAACCTTGATTCTGCATATAAACCTAAAAATCAAAATTATGTATTCAAAAAAAATGGCTTTGTATTTATTGTAGTTGATGGAGCAAAAGAAATTATCCCTAATGCTGTGGGGTATTACAGAAAAGATACACTTGACTGGTTAGAAAAACAATTAACAAAATACAAAAATAAACCGGTGATAATAGCTCAGCACTACCCGATCGTGCCTCCTAAAATTTCACAATCACATGAGACATACAAAAAAGAAGAATATTTAGCAAGATTAGATAAATATAACAACGTAGTAGCAATCATCTCAGGACATTACCATATGAACTCTGAACAAATGAGAAATGGGGTATACCATATATCAAGCCCGTCTTTAATAGTTCAGCCAAATTGTTATAAAATCATAGAAATATCTACTACTAAAGGATTTTCTCCATTAATTTATACAGAATTAAGAGCACTAACCACAACAGAAGACTAGTTAGTATTGCATTTTTATAAAAAAAATATTATAATAACTCATAAGGTTATTATTCAGATATACACGAGGAAATAAAGATAAAATGGATGAGTCGAGCACTACAATATTTAATTTGTTTGTAATAGCATTTTTGCTGTTTTCAAACGGTTTCTTTGTTGCATCAGAATTTGCAATGGTAAAAGTTCGTAAAACAAGAATCGAACAACTGGTTAAAGAAGGAAATTATGACGCTAAAATCGCACTTGAAGCTATAAAAGATTTAGATAAATTCATAGCGGCAGTGCAATTAGGTGTAACAATTTCAAGTATCGGACTTGGTTGGGTTGGTGAATCAACTCTTGCACATATAATTGAACCAATTTTTGTCTTCCTACCAGGAGTTACTCAAACAATTGCAACTCACACACTATCTGTGTCTATTGCATTTGCATTAATTACATTTTTACACGTTGTACTTGGAGAACTTATTCCAAAGTCAATTGCACTAGAATTCACAGAAAAAACAGCTCTTGTAGTTGCAAAGCCAATGCAAGCTATAACTGTTATATTTAATCCGTTTATTTGGTTATTAAACGGTTTTGGTAATTTTGTTTTAAAACTGTTTAATATCCCCCACACACACAAAGGTTCTCTTGTACACTCTACAGAAGAACTGGATATGCTTGTAAATGCAAGCTATAATGGTGGTGTACTTAACGAAACAGAAAAAGATATGTTGCATAATGTATTTAAGTTTTCTGACCTGACAGCAAAACAGGTAATGATACCAAGAACTGACATGGTATGTATACCAAGTAATATGCCTATGGAAGAATTAAATAAACTTGCAGCAGAAAGTCAATATACCAGATACCCTGTATATGAAGAAGATATTGACCACATAACAGGTATTGTACATGTTAAGGATTTGTATTCTTTATCACTTAAAGATGAAGTATGCCCTATAGAAAGAATAAAACGCGATGTGCTTCTTGTCCCTGAAACAATTACAATGGATAATCTTGTACTAGAATTCAAAAAACGTAAAGGACAAATGGCTATTGTAGTTGATGAATTTGGTGGCACTTCAGGTCTTATAACTCTTGAAGATGTCATAGAAGAGATTTTCGGAGAAGTTCAAGACGAGTTTGATGAAGAGGAAGAAGAAGAACCTGATATCCAAGAAATAGCACCAAATACTTATATGGCTAATGCTATAATGAGAGTTGATGAATTTGCAGAATTCTTTGATATCGATGAAAAAGATATTGATGATGAGGATATTGATACAATAGGCGGTCTAGTTGTAAAACAGCTTGGAAGACTGGCTGAAGTCAATGATACTGTATCACTAAACGATTTTACATTCGTTGTAAAAGAAGTAGATGGAGCTAGAGTTACAAAACTGGAAATTGTAAGACAAATACCTGAAACAATATCTCAAGAGAATGAAGATAAATAAAATGTTAAATAATAAAAAAATCGGATTTGTAATAACAAATCCGATTTTTTTGTATATATGTTAATCAAAGAACTATGCTTGAGCAGAAATATGTTGTTCTTCTGGAGCTTTTTCTGGAGATTTCTTAGTTGCAACACCAGCAACAAGACCAACTACACCTAAAGCTGCTGCTGCAATACCAGCCCATTTAAGAGCAGCCTTGTTAGTCATTTTACCAATAGCATCTTTTACTGCTTTATATGCTGATTTTGAGTCTTCTGCAATATCAGCTTCTGCTTTTAATTTTCCATCTGAGAAAAATTCTGCAACTGTATCTTTTGTAGATTTTAATTTATCTTCCAATGCAGTCTTTAATTCACTAGCCTTTTTAGCCCCTACAAAATTGTCTACATCAGCATCTTCAGCTTTTATACCGAACGCTTCAGCATGTTTTTTTACTGCAGCTTTGATATCTTCAGCTTTTGCATCATCAGCCAACTTGCCAATTTCATCAATTGCATCACCAATTTTTTGACCTGAAACATGTGCTTCTTGAGCTACCTTTTTAGCTGTTTCATCTGCACTATTAGCCATTTTTTCAGCTAATTTTGCTTTGTCAGTCTCAGTTCCTACATATTCTTTAACTACATCATCTAAAGACTTAGTAACATTACCATTACTGTCTTTTACTTCTGCTAATCCATATTTAGCAGCATCATTTTTTAATTCTTGCTTTAATGCATCAATTTCTTTATCTTTCAATGCATTTGTAGCAGCTGTTTTTGCTGTTTCACCTGCTTTTGCGGCATTAGATTCTGCAATAGTATCATGAGCAGTTCTAATAAATTGATCTGATGGGGCATTATCTTTCAAATACGGTTTTGTAAGATACTTACCGTAAGCACCTCCACCAACAGCACCTACACCGGCACCTAATGTGGTATATAAACCCACATTACTAGAATTGTTGTTTACACTGTCAACCATGTTCTTCTACCTTTCTTTTGATAACACACTTTTATTGTAGTTATATTAATTAAAAAACGAAAACTAATAAATTTGCCAATTATTTTAACATGATTAAGAAATTGTTACAATTAATTATTATTTCGTAACATACTTCTAAAACTTTAGTTAAACAAAAACATTTACAACTTTTATATGATGTTGAGAAATATATATATTATAGAATATAAATGTAAGATAAACAGACAGATATTTGGGTAGTTTAATGAGTCAGAGTTTTGATTTCACATCATATAATAATATAAAAAGACTTCCTGAGGAGGAGTTAGTATCATTGTGGGAAACTTACTTACATGATAAGACAAATAAATCAGCAAGAGACTCATTGATTGTTCAATACATCTACCTTATAAGGTACGTGGTAGGGAGGGTAAAAGTAACTTTACCTGCAACTATTTCAATTGAAGATATTGCAGGATATGGCGTAGAAGGGCTTATAAACGCAATAGAAAGATACTCTCCTCAAAAGAATACACGATTCGAAACTTACGCACTTATTCGTATTCGCGGTGCTATATTGGATAGAATAAGAGCACAAGACTTCTTACCAAGAAGTGTAAGAAAAAAAATTAAAGATATTAAAGCTGCTCAAGAAAAATTAAAACAGGATTTAGGCAGAATGCCTACCACAACAGAAGTCGCAAATTTCTTGGATATGGAACCTGAAAAAGTTAATCAGCTTCTATCAGAAGATACCACAATGACTTCAATTTATGAAAAAAGAGGAAATACAGACGATAGTGTTGAAATAATAGACACAATACAAGATACAAATAAACTTAATCCTCAAGAACAAGCAGAAGAAAAGAATGTAAAACAAGAATTGGAAAGAGCATTGAAAAGATTACCTGAAAGAGAAAGAGCAATAATGGTCTTGTATTATCAAGAGAATATGACTCTCAAAGAAATCGGAGAAACAATAGGTATGTCAGAATCAAGAGTATGTCAATTACATGCTCAATCGATTATGAAGCTTAAAAATATACTTAGTGAAAATAGAACAACCAGACTACGTCAAAGCATCATCGCTTAACAGCAGTCTTATCTGTTTGCTTCATATTCTAAAATTACAATATCAATTCTGTTATCCATTCCTACATGCTCATCGACATTATCTTTAAAGGGCATAAATTCTCCATATCCCAATGCAAAAATCCTATTAGAATTTATACATCCACAATTTATTAAATATTGAGCAATATTTCCTGCTCTTGCAATTGAAATTTCCCAACCATAATGATAAGTACTAACAGCATCCATATTCTCCTGAGTATGATCCTCAACAACACAATCATTATGAATATTCCGTAATCCTGAAGCTAAAACATCAAGAATATACAAAGAATTTTCCTTAATTCTTGCATCACCCGGACTAAAAAAAATTGCTTCATCAAAACTGATTACAAGACCTCTGGGAACTTTAGTAAAAATTACCCCCTCATCAAGGTTAACCTTCTGCTTAAAAGAGCGTTCCAGTCTGTCAACATTGGGTTGATAACTAACTGCGACAGGGATATTTCCATCATTATCAAAAATAAATCCACAGTTAAAAAAATATATAAATAACAATAGCAAATATTTACATAACCTATTCAACATTGACCCTGCTTTGAAATATTTCTCAACATCAATAATTATGAACGACAAACTCAGGTAATACATTACCTAATAAAGCAGTGAACAAAGTCCTAAATATTTTTATTACGGTTTTAAAATTGATAAAACAAAAGTATCATTAAAATACTTATTTGCACAATCTTTTATATCCTGAGGAGTAACTTTCAATATAGACTCTCTGTTTTTTTCAAAGAAATCATACCCAGCACCATTAATACCGTAATGGCCAAGCCAATTAGCTTGTTGACTGTTTGTCTCAGAAATAAATGCCCATTTCCCAAACAAGTTATTTTTAGCATTTTCTAGCTCTTCATCTGAAACCAACTCATTTTTAATCTTATTAATTTCTTCCTCAAAACCTTTCAATGAAACATCAATATTCTTAGGTTCAGTAGCAATATATATAGAGAAATTTGCACCAAGCCTTGCAGTATCATAAGAACTTTTAACTACATAAGCTAAGCCTTTTTTATCTCTTAATTCTAAAAATAACCTTGATGAAAGACCACTAGCACCGAGGATGATATTTAGCAATGCAAGTTTTGGATAGTCCTCACTACCATAAGTCGGAACTAACCAACCTTTTAAAATATGAGCCTGATTCATATCAGATTTAATGATTTCAACTTCTTTTTTATCTTCCAAAACAGGAGGCTTTATATTTACCAAATTTGACTTTGACTCATGAATATCTCCAAGCTTGTTTTCAAGGATTTCATTTACATAATCAAAATCTAAATCTCCGACAAATGAAACAACTTTTTTACTATCATTATAAAACAGCTCATAAGCACTAACAACGTCACTTTTATTGTACTTATCCAAACATTCTAAAATAACAGTGTTAGTGTAACCATAATGATGATTAGCATATATGTTCTTATAATAATTATCTACAACTTGGGCTCTTGGAGAATCCAGCTCAGCTTGAATTTCTCCAATCATTTTAACTCTTTCTTTATCAAATTCATCAAAAGTAGTATTTTTCACAATATCAGCTAAAATTTCAACAGCCTTTTCAAAATCTTCATTTAGACATACAATCTTAAATTTTAAATAATCAAGCTTTAATTCACTTGAAAATTCAATAGCGTATTTATCCAATTCTTCAGCTAATTGCTGAGCACTTCTGTTTTTAGTACCTTGCATAAACAATCTTGACATCAAAGAATAAACACCCGGATCTGGAATAGGATTATTCAAAGAAAAATTCAAACATAATGCAACTCTTGGGGTATTCGCATTTTTCTTGTACACAAGCTCAATATTATTCTTCAAATTTATAACTTTACTTTCCATAAAACTCTCCTCATATCAACTAATTTTAACATAATAAACAGAAAAATACAAAAATATTGTAATTATAATATATTTTACATATAATTAACTTATGAATATAAAGAAAATTAAATTAGGAAATTTTGAAATAGGCGGGGATAAATTAACTATAATTGCAGGTCCTTGTGCTATAGAATCAGCTGAAATACTTGACATTACAGCAAAAAAACTGCAAGAAATTACAAAAAAATTAGGCATTAACTATATTTTCAAATCATCTTTTGACAAAGCTAACCGCTCATCAATAACATCTTTTAGAGGTCCAGGATTAGAAAAAGGTCTAAAGATGCTAAAAGAAGTCAAAGAAAAATATAATCTGCCAATAGTTACAGATATCCACACTCCTGAACAAGCAGCAATAGCTGCAGAAGTAGCAGATATTATACAAATCCCTGCATTTTTGTGCAGACAAACTGATTTACTTGTAGCTGCAGCTAAAACAGGGAAAATTGTTAATATAAAAAAAGGCCAATTTCTATCCCCTGAACAGATGGGGACTTTGGTCAAAAAGATTGAAGACAGCGGGAATGAACGAATTTTATTAACAGACAGAGGTTCATCGTTCGGATATAATAATTTGGTTGTAGACTTTAGAGGAATCCCAATAATGAAAACATTTGGATATCCGGTTGTATTTGATGCTACACATAGCGTACAACTTCCCGGAGCAATGGGAGCTTGTTCTGGCGGGGACAGACGTTTTGTTCCTGTTCTTGCAAAAGCCGCAATGGCTGCAGGAGCTAATGCTCTATTCTTTGAAGTACATCCTGATCCGGATAAAGCTTTATGTGACGGACCAAATATGATTCCTTTGGATAAAGCAGAAGAATTATTCAAAATTTGTAAAAATATTTTTGAAATAGTGAAAGAATAACTATGATTATAAAACAATTTGTACTGGGACAGCTAGAAAATAATGTATACCTCATTGCAGATGAAAAAACAAAAAAGGCAGTCTTAATTGATGCAACTTCTGTTTCTTCTGAAATTACACAGACAGTAAAAGAACTTGGGGTAAAAATCGAATATATTTTACTAACCCATGGACATTTTGATCATATAATTGGACTTAATGCACTAAAAAAAGAATTTAATACAGAAGCAGTTATACACAAAGATGACCTGGTTATATCTGATAATCTCAATGAATACACAAGATTATTTGGATTACCTGACAGTGAGCCGCCAAAATATGAATTATTCATTAAAGATGGTGACACAATAACTGTTGGCGAGCTAAAAATAAAAGTTATACATACACCTGGTCATACAGAAGGTGGCGTATGCTATCTTATTGAAAATGAAAATAAAATGTTTTCAGGTGATACATTATTTAGAGAAAGTGTTGGAAGAACCGACCTATTTGGTGGAGATTTTTCAAAACTTAAAGATAGCATTAAAAACAAATTGTTTAAATTAAGTGATAATATTATTGTATACCCAGGACATGGACCAACAACTACAATAGGTCATGAAAAGAAATATAACGAACTTATATAAAGAGGGAAAAATGAAAGAACAACTAGAAAAAATATATGCTGCTGCAAGCACAGATTT
>CASECH010000050.1 GCA_949286405.1 uncultured bacterium | reverse complement strand
TGAAAATCCTATTTTACCTTAAAATAATCACATATTAGTGTTTTTTTTCTAGGTATAATATTTTTAATATTTTCAATAAATTTATTTTTCTTTGAGTTTTCTAGTTCTTTTTTTAGGATAGCTTTTTCTAAAACGACTTTATTATACAAATCAGAGCAAACTGAACTTTTATTTACATGTTCTTTTAATTTAGACAGTTGCAGTTCTTTTTCTTTAATTGATTTAAGCAGTTCTTCTTTCACTTTTTACAAGGACCTCTTATTCTATATCAGGGGAAAAGCGGTAAAAATAAATTCACCGCAATCTACATTATTAGAATAATATTATTCCTCTGATTTTAAATCGACTTTTTAGTTGATTTAGCATTTATACTGCTAATAAATCATACTCATAGCCTATTTTTAGAGCTTTTAAGTTAAGTGGTAAAAGATTTTTTCTATGAGGTGGAATTACAGTGTCAAGAGCATCTGTAAGGTTTTCCATTGATACAATTTTGCTGACTTTTGATACGAGTCCTAGTGCAAGTATATTAGTCATTCTTATATTGCCTACTTCTTCTGCAAGTTTAGTCATAGGAGCAAAAATATAATTAATGTCCATACGAGGTTTAATTTTTTGTATTAGAGAAGAATTTGCTATCATGTAACCACCTTTTTTTATCTTTGACAAAAATTTATCAAAAGATGCTTGATTTAGTGCAACGATGAAATCAGCATCTTTTTTGTTTACAGAGCTAACTTCTGTTTCAGAGGTTACTATTTCACAATTTACTGTACCTCCACGCATTTCTGCTCCATAACTTGGATACCAAGTTACGTTCAAACCTTTTTGCATGCAAGCGTTAGCTAACACTTCTCCTGCAAGAAGTACTCCTTGTCCACCAAAGCCTGCTATTATAAAATTCTTTTCACTCATTATTTTATTTCCTTTTTCATACATTATTCTTGAACTTGAGTTGTTACATCTTTATATATGCCAGGTTTAAATATTGGCATCATTTCATTTTTAACTCTGTCATGAGCTTGTTTTGGATTCATTTTCCAGTTTGTTGGACAAGTAGATAATATTTCTACAAAACCAAAACCAAGCCCTTTTAGTTGGACTTCAAAAGCTTTTTTGATAGCTTGTTTTGCTTTTCTTATGTTTGCAACAGTGTCTAGTGAAACTCTTGCAGAAAATGCTGTCCCGTCACATAGTGCAACGTGTTCTGCAATCTTTATTGGATAGCCATAGTATTCAATATTTCTTCCTGTAGGAGATGTTGTTGTTACTTGACCTAAAAGAGTTGTTGGACCAAGTTGCCCTCCTGTCATACCATAAGTGGTATTATTTATACATATTGCACTTATATTTTCACCTCTAAGTGCAGCGTGTAAGCTCTCAGCAAGTCCGATTGATGCGAAATCGCCATCACCTTGGTATGTAAATACAAATTTATCAGGTCTAGCTCTTTTTACACCGGTTGCTTCTGCCATCGCACGACCGTGAGGTGATTCGATTGAATCTACGTCCAAGAAATCATACAAAGTAACTGAACAACCTATTGATGCTGCCAGTATTGTTTTTTCTTTTAAATTTAATTCATCTAAAACTTCTGCTATAAGTCTTATTGCTACACCGTGATCACAACCTGGACAGAATGAATATTTTGCGTCTTTTTTAAATGAATCTGCAATTTTAAATACTTGTGTTGCCATTTTTATCCTCTTTAAAATTTTTAATTACAATCTCATTGCTCGTTCTACTATATCATCAACGCTAGGAGGAGCTCCTACACCTTTGTTTAATAGTTCAACATCAGCTTTACTGTTGACTGCTAGTTTTACATCGTTTATCATTTGTCCCATATTTACTTCTACACATAGAAATTTTCTTACGGATTGTGATAATTCTGCTAGTCTTTTATTTGGGAATGGGAACAATGTTATCGGTCTGAAGAAACCGACTTTTAGGCCTTGTTCTCTACATTGTTTTACTGCTGTTTTTACATTTCTTGATGTGCTGCCGAAACTTACTAGTACGACATCAGCATCTTCTGTTTCAAATTCTTCCCATTCTGTTTCGTTTTCTTCAATAGTTTTATATTTTTCAAACAATTTTTCTAAGAAAACACATTGATTATCTGCTAGAGGAGCATATGATCTTATTACTCTGTTAGAGCGTCCTTTAGCTCCTGTCAAAGCCCAACCTGAGTTGTCAATTTCAGGATATGGGTATTCTCCAAATGTTACAGGTTCCATCATTTGCCCTAAAAGCCCATCAGCAAGAAGCACTGTCGGGTTTCTATATTTGTGTGCTAGATAAAATGCTTTATAAGTTAAATCTACACATTCTTGAACTGTTGATGGAGCCAGTACAATTAATTTGTAATCTCCATTGCCACCACCTTTTGTTGCTTGGAAATAATCTCCTTGTGAAGGGTAGATATTTCCTAAGCCAGGGCCTCCACGCATTACACTTACAAGAACGATTGGTAACTCATCTGCTGTCGCATATGATAGAGCTTCTTGCATTAATGCTACTGCACAAGATGATGATGATGTCATCGCTTTGGCTCCTGTGGAGCAAGCTCCAAGTACCATATTTATTGCAGCAAGCTCACTTTCTGCTGAGACATATGCTCTGCCAAGTTCTTGCATCTTGCCGCTCATAAATTCCCCAATTTCACTTTGAGGAGTGATCGGGTATCCGAAGTAACATTCTACTCCGGCATTGATTGCTGCTTGAGCTATGGCATAATTCCCTTTAGTTAAAACTTTTTTATTTGTTATACATTCCACCATTTTTTTATCCTTTATTACTGTTTAAATAGAGCTATCTAATCTTTGTATACTTCTTTAATTGCTAAATCAGGACATCTTGTCGCACACATAGCACATCCAAGACATTCATTATTTGGATCACAAAATTCTACAAGATGAGCTCCCAAACTATTTGTTTTATCACTTATTTTAATAAGTTTTTTAGGACATTCTTCTATACACAGATAACAAGCTTTACATCTATTCCCGTCAATTACTATATGACTCATTTCCACCTCTTATATTCCCATGACTATTTAAGTATTATAGCACTTAATATTTTAAAAGGTTAATAGTAGCTTAACAATTGTAATATTATTAGTTAACATTTTGCTTAAATATGTATTATTCTGATATTATTTATTATAAGAGGGATATTTTAAAAGGGAAAGTATATACAAATGGCACAAACAGTTGAAGAACTTGCTGAAATTTTGAACAATTTAAATCTTGAATGTAAAAATAATGCTGAGGAATTTGATAAAGCTTTAAAAGGAATAGGAAGTAAGCTTGATTTAATTCTTGACGATAAGGAAATGCTTGACTCCGTAAAAGTTTATATATCTGATCTTAAAGATGCCATAGAAATAAAGAATGATTATGCTAGTTCTCTTTTAGATTCAATAGAGACTTCAGTGTCCAAAGTTATTCAGAATCAGGAAGCAGGTGCTAAGACATCTCAAATAAGAGATTTATTTCAGTTGTTAAATGCTAATATTGAATTATTTTCTTCAAAAATATCTGCTCAAGGGGATTTAATAGCTCAGATTGAAGAAGATATTATTTCCTTAAAATCACAGACGGATAATTCTGAAAATTTGGCAGAGAATATTGTTGATATAAAAAAACAGATTACTGATATTAATTCTAAGGTATATGAATCATTTGAAAGAGTAAATGAAAATATTTCTTCAACAATTCAGGCACTTGAATCTATAGATATTTCAACTCAGACCGAATTGATGAGGCAGAATTTGGTGGTAATTAAGGATAGTTATGCCTCTGTATTAGAAATTTTGAAAGTTCAGGATGAGAAAATTGTAGATGTATTATCCGCATTAGAGAAAATTCCATCTGTTGAAGATTTTGGTAATATTTCGGCTAAGATTGGAGAAATGGATGCGTTTTTGATTGCTTCTAATAATGCTAATAATCAGAAAATTGATGAAGAATTTGATATTTTAGATAATAGCATGGCGGCTATTTCTGAAAAGATTTCTTCTAAAACAGATCTAATTACTTCTTTTATGAAGGAAAGTGATGAACAAAAACTTGAAAATTTGAAGAATATTTCTAAGAATATAGATTCGTTACAAGAAATTATTAATTCTGCAAATATTGAATATAAGGCATTATTGGAAGAAAGAGTAGTTGGAATTAAATCTTATATGTCTGATATAGGCGATTCTTTGTATTCGTCATATTCAGAAGGTAGTTCTTTATTGAATGAAAAACTTTCGTCTTTGGACGAGTTGAGTCATGGCTTTGAAAGTTCTTTGATTAATGTAAATGTTAATTTGCAAAATATACTAAAAAATATTTTGGCAATAGATTCTACTGAGCAGAATGACATAATTAAAAGAGAGTTAGAAAATATTTACATTAGTGCAAATGCAATTTTAACATCATTAAAAATATCAGATCAGAAAAATGATGAAATAGTTGCTATGATTACAAATCTTAATAATTGTGAAGAACTAGAGAAAATTAATAATACATTGGATAATATAATAATAAGCCTTGATGAGAAATTTTCCAATATAGAATCATTGCCATCAAAGGATGATATTGCTCAGTTGGATGAAAAATTTAATATTTTTACATCATCCATACAGGAATTGCGGGATATAATATTAAAATTATCTTCTGAAAATAAGGATATATTTGAGAACCAGTTAAATAATTTGGAAGAAAAATTAAAAATTTCTGTTACTGAAAATAATTTCTCTCAATTTAGAAAAGATTTAGCAGATTTTATTCAAAAAGTATTAGATAATTCAGCTGCTTTACATATCAACTCGGAAGATATGAAATTGAAAATTTCAGATATATATTTAAAATTGAAGGAACAAGATTGTTCTTCTGATGTAAAAGATTTAGTGGCTGATGTTAAGAATTTGAGTGGATGTTTGACGGGTATTTCTGAAAATGTTATTTCGGAGGTTCGTCTTGTATCACAGAATATTACGGAGATGAAGGATGAATTTGTTAAGCTTGGTCAAGAAAATAATGAAAAAGTCTCCGGAAATATAGAGATAATATCTTCAAAATTGGATAATATACAAGATAATTTAGCTATTGAGGTGGCAAATAGTTTTTCTGATATGAAGGATATATTTTCGGGTTTAACGGAAAATATTAATGCCATACAGGAAGGTCATTCTCAGTTTATAAATGATTTATCACAAACTCAAGATGCAAAGATATCTGAGGTAGCAGAAGATATTAAAAATATTGAAAATTATATACAAGAATTTTCTAATTCTGGAAAACAAAATTTGTCAGATGCTGTTGAGGATTTAAAAACTTACATTAAAGATATTGATTTAGCTACAAAAAATTCAAAATCTTTAAGTGATGAGAAATTTGCTGAAAAATTGCTTGCTATTGAGGCATTAATCTCTAATAATGTTGATTCTTATCAAACTGATTGGGATCTTTTAAAAACAAAGCTTTATGAATACGTGCAAATAGTTGATAAAGTAAATACAGATACAGAGTCTAAATTAGATAGTTCATTGGTAGAAATTAATACGATAAAATCTGAATTGATTTCGTTATCTGAAGAATTAAGTAAAAATTTTAGTAATGGTGATGAAAAATTTGAACAGGTTATATCGTTACTTGATGCTGGTGTAAAAAGTGTTTCGGATAGTATCGCAGAAATGAATCTTTCTATGAAAGATTCTGTTGGTACATCTATAAAGGATGGATTAGTAAATTTAGATGAAAAATTCAATAATCTTTTGTCATTGGTCGATGTCTTGAAAACTGATAGTGATAGTTCAAGGCAGAATTTGGCTTCAAGTATTGGGGATAAATTCGAAACTTTAAAACAAGAGTTGGATCTTGTGAGGACAGACATTGCTGATGTCTATTCTGAAAAAATTGATACTATTATTTCAGCTTTTGAAGAATTAAAGACAAATATAGATGCCTTTGTTCAATCAGATATTTTAAAAATATTGTCTGAAGTGAAAGAACAACTGGATGTTTTTTATATGAATATTTCTTCGGATTTAGTTAATGGATTCGCTGAGAATCAAGAATCTATTACTGATTTGGAGCAAGTTTATAAAGAATCTTTTAATAGGTTGTCTGAAATAGAAGACTGTTTAAAGTCTGATACTCAAGAGAATTTAGAGTTAATAAAAATAGCTGTTAATACTGTCGATAAGCATTTGAAAAATAGTTTTGATGATACCAATTCATTAATCAATGAATGGAATGATGCTATATTGCAGTTGAATGAAAAAATAGCTTTGGCTGCAGAAAATAATGAGAATTCATTGAGTATAGCTAAAGAAGAAATTTTGAGGGTAGTTGATGAAAAGTTAAATTTGTATATTGATGATTTAAAATCACATATTGGTGTGACTTTGAATACTGAAGATACAATGCTCGCAATAGATGGTCTAAAACATGAATTGGCTGATAAATTTGCATCATTATTAATTGATTTTGCTTCAGGAAAAGAAAAGACAGAGTCATTAGGTAAGGAAGTTGATAATTTAAAAGATTTGCTTAAAAACTGTATTAAAGAAGAAAGTAATAAGATATTTAATTCAGTTACTGAAGTTAGTGGTTCTACAAAGAAAACAGAAGAATCTTTAACGGCATTGAATGAAAAAATAGATTTGTTGTTTTTAAGTAATGATGGTCAGGATGAAAATAAATATGATGAAGCTTTTGAAACTCTTAATGCGAAAATAGATGTGATTGCTTCGGATTCTTCAATATCTGAATTAAATGAAAAGGTTGATTTATTGCTGTTGGATAATGACAGTCGAGATGAAAACCATTATGATGAAGCTTTTGAAACTCTTAATGCAAAAATAGATGTGATTGCTTCAGATTCTTCGATATCTGAATTAAGTGAAAAACTTGATGATATTTCAATAGTTGAAGATAAGTTAGAAGAGACTTTAATGGCGTTGCATCAAAAAGTCGATACTCTTGCATTGTTTAATGATTCAGAAGATTTTGATGCACAAGAAGAGATTGAAGATATAAAAAATCTTATAATTTCTCAACGTCAGTATTTTGAATCATCTGGTCTGAATGAAAGGACTGAAGCTATAAGTTCTTGTCTTGAGGATTTACTTTCTAAAATCCAGAATATTGAAAATGGATTAGGAGATGTAGATTTAGAAAAAAATACTCAAGATATAAAAGAATCAATCATGGCAGCTATAATATCTGTATTTGAGCAGGTATCTTTTGTCGAAGAGACAGAAGAAATTAAGGATTTTGTAGAGGAAAAAACTGATGAGATAAATAATCATCTAAAAGAAGTAAGGGAACAATTAAAACAAATTACATCAGGTAATTCTGATGGTTTTGATTATTCTTATACTTTACAGGATGTTGAATCTGATATTGCTAAATTACGTATAGCTTTAAATGAAATTTCAAATTCTACATCTAAAGATGATATAAATGAATTGTCAAGTAATATAAATCGGATAGCTCATTCAGTTGAAGGCTTGCAATCATCGTTAACTCCTGCTCAGATGTTTGAGTTAAAAGAAGATATAGAAAAATTAAATGAAGATATAATAAGCATAAGCTCAAGAACAAATAAGTTACTTCTAACATCGGATGAGTCTTATAGAGCATTAAGTAGTGGACTTGATCGTTTTAGTAATGTTGTATCAGATCTTGAAGAGAAGATTAGTTATATTGACTATACAGAGGTAAATGAGAGATTTGAAAAGAAAATTGATGCGATTAAGTCTATGTTAATAGCTTCTGCTAATACTGATAGAGTATTTCATCAAGTTTTAATGTATCTTGGAGAGTGGATTGATTCTACAAGTGAAAATATTTCTTCAATTTCAGAGAAGGTGTCTGAGATAAACAATGTAAAAGATATGATTGAAGAATTAAGAGTTTCTATACCTGATAAGTCTTATATTCTCGATGAATTGGAAGAAAAATTTGAAATGCAAGAATCAAGAATTGACAGATTAGAAATGAAAATAGAAAAAATTATTTCAACACTTGAAGAAAAAGATGATATGATGTTAAATAATAAAGTGGATAAAATTGAAAAACAATTATCCAGATTAAGTGTAAATATAGAAAAGCTGGCTTCATATGTTGATGAAGAATAGATTAATATCAGACTTGAAAAAAAATATACCCTCAGATAATATACTTACTTCTTTAGAAGAAAGATACGTATATGCTCAGGATGCATCAAATATCAGACAGATTAAAAATTTGCCTGATGCTGTTGTGTTTGTGGAAACAATAGAACAGGTTCAGTTTGTTGTTAAACTTGCCAACAAGCACAAAATCCCAATAATTTGTAGAGGTGCTGGTACTAATGTCGTTGGAGCTTGTATAGTAGAGCATGGCGGAATAATTTTAAATTTTTCAAAGATGAATAAAATTCTTGATATCAATCCGGAAAATATGACAGCAAGAGTACAGCCTGGAGTAGTTGTCGGCGATTTGCAAAAAAAAGTTGATGAGATTGGACTTTTTTATCCTCCTGATCCTTCAAACCTTGCGGTGTCTACTATTGGTGGTAGTATTGCTCAATCTTCAGGGGGAGCTAAGACTTTTAAATATGGCTCAACTAAAGACTATGTTATTGACATGCTTGTTGTCATGGCTAATGGAGAACTTTTAAGGACTGGTGCAAACACTATTAAGAATGCTACGGGATATAATTTAGGCAGTTTGTTTATCGGATCAGAAGGAACTTTAGGTATTGTTGTGGAAGCAACTTTAAAACTTATTCCAAAGCCTGAGGCGAAAAAAGTTTTTATGGCATATTTTGAAACGGTAAAAAATGCTGTAAAAGCAGTAAATGCAATTATTGAGCAGAGAATATTTCCTACAACTATAGATTTTATGGATAGAAATGCAATCCAGACAGTTGAAAAATTCTATTCTACAGGGCTTTTAACAGATAAAGATGCTGCTTTGGTAATTGAAATTGATGGGTTTGCAGTGGCAATGGATTATCAGGAAAAAATAATTATAAATATTCTTGAGACGTCAGGAGCTGTCGCAATACAAGCATCTCATAATGATGACGAATATAATAAAATTTGGACCGCGAGACGTTCTTCTATGGGGGCGTGTGCAAAATTAAAACCTAATGTTACAACTGATGATGTTATTGTGCCTAGGGAAAATTTGGCTGAGTTAGTTGAAGGTATTCGTGAGATTTGTTCAAAATATAACCTGATTCCATGTTTTGTAGGACATGTAGGAGATGGTAGTGTACATCCTCAGATCCCAATTGATTATAGAGATGAAGAAGAATATAGAAATTATAAACTCGCAAAATCTGAAATGTATGATTTGACTGCAAGGTTAGGTGGAATATTATCAGGAGAGCATGGTATCGGATTGGAAAAAAGAGATTATATTCATAAAGTAATAAATTCCGTTGCAATTGAGCATATGCGGAAAATAAAGAAAACTCTTGATCCGAATAATATTCTTAATCCGTATAAAATTTTCTAGTTGTGGGCAATAATAATGGAAAAGAAAAGTCTTATAGAATATTTTAAAACGCTTGGAATAGAGGTTCATACAAAAACAAAAGCGAGAGGGCATCAAGGATT
>CASECH010000049.1 GCA_949286405.1 uncultured bacterium | reverse complement strand
TAATCAAGAAGCAAATAAAAATATACAAGAAAATAAACAACCCCAACCTCCTAAAATCGATACTAATGTCTAAATAAATAAGGATATTAAGAGCCTGGAGAGAAACTGAACAGTTTCTCTCCTAATTTATGCGTTTATTCATCTATTTGAACTAATTTTACATTAAAGATATATGCTATAATTCTTCCAAAAGGAGAATTTATTATGAAAGGATTTGAATTAAATCTTTCCGTAGAAGAACTGAAAAAAAGAACGAGCAAAGACTACTTGATGACAAAAAAAATGCTTAAGGCTGATGCTAACGAATATTTAGAATTACAAGACGGTGATAAAAAAGCTCTAAAACATTTGGTCAAAGCTGCTTATATACTTGAAAAAATTAACATGCAACTTGACTGCCATCACAATTTGAAATTCCAAACCTTCCTAGAAGAAGAAATAAAAAAGGGGAACAAGCAAGCAGAGCTTACAAAAATTCTTTTCGATGCTCAAAAAGGGATGAATGCTATCGATACTATGTCTGAAAAAATCAATCTAGCAAAAGGAATAATTGAACTTCCTGGCAAGGGGGTATATCCAGAAGATTTAACTAAAGAAGAATTTCATAAAATACTTACAGAAATGATTAATAATGGAGATATTGAAGAAGTCAAAAAAATCCTTACTCAACGTTCTGTAGTTGAAAGAAAAGGAGATAAATTAGTCGGTATAGACTACATTGATAAATTCAAACAAGAATTTTCACAAATGGCGGAAGAAATCGAAAAAGCAGCTGAATACTCTACAAATAAAGACTTTAACGAGTATTTAACACTTCAAGCTAAAGCTCTGAGAACTGCTGATCCTATGCTTGATGCTTATGCTGATAAAAAGTGGGCAACACTTCAAGATACTCCTCTTGAATTCACTATCACAAGAGAAAATTATGAAGATGAAATGACAGGTACAATTGTGGAAAATAAAGAGCTTTCTACATTACTAGAACAACACAACATTTCTCCGATTCCAAAAGATTTTCTTGGAGGAAGAGTCGGAATAGTAAACAAAGAAGGGACACATGCTCTACTCGCAATAAAAGAATATCTTCCTATACTAGCAAAAAATATGCCATTTGCAGACGAATATGAACAAAATATTTCTCAAAACGAAGATGCTAAACAAACCATGGTAGATGTCGACTTGGTTGCAGTATGTGGTGATGTCGGAGCATACAGAGGAGGTATTACTCTTGCAGAAAACCTTCCTAATGATGATAAACTATCACTTACAATTGGTGGAGGTAGAAGAAATGTATACCACAGACAAATAAGATTTGTTAGCGATTATAAAAAATTACAAGAAAGACTCGACGCAATACTGGATAAAGAACAACACAAGTATTACAATAACGAGGCTGACCACTGGTTTACAATAGGTCATGAAAACGCACACTCTCTTGGGCCTAAAAAAGCTTGTGAATCACTGGGCAAGTACAGAAACATTATCGAAGAAAACAAGGCAGATATGGGTGCCCTTGCTTTTGTAGATTTATTAACAGAACTTGGAATGTATACAGAAGAACAACGAAAACAAATTATCGTTACAACTATAGCTGATAATTTTCTTAAATCAAAACCTACAATGAGCCAAGCTCACAGAGTAAGAACTGTTATGCAAAACAAATATTTTTCTGAACGCGGAGCATATGAAATAATTGACGAGAAAATACATGTAAATATTGACAAAGTTGTTCCCATAGCAAAAGAAATGCTTAAAGAAATTATCAGAATTCAAATAGATGGCAATTTTGAAAAAGCAGAAAAATATGTAAAAGATAATTTTATATGGACTGAGAATATGGAATTAATCTCACAAAAGCTACAAAAGATAAATAAAACTCTTAACGGAAGAACAGAATCTGAACTGGCAGAAAAATTACTTAAAGAATAAAAAAAGCCCATATCGGGCTTTTTTATTGCTTATAAATTTTATAAATAAAGTACCTAAGCTTTTGCGTATTTCACAAGTTTTTTTACAACTTCATTTAGGCTTCTACCACTTGATAAATCTTGAGTTTTTGCACTAACTTTCGAAAAATCAATCTTTGATAGGGCAGACAAATCAACATCTTTTGCAGTAAGTCTTTTATCCATTCCTTTAGAAGTGATTCCATTTTGAATTAAATTCATTTTCCCAGTACTTATTTTTCTATCAAGAAGTTCTTCTGTAAATTTTTGGGAACTAACTTTAACAAAATTTTTAGAAACATATGCTCTATTTATATCTAAACTTACAGGCACTTCAAATCTCCTTCTAATAAATGTATATATTACAATTAAAATACATAAATATTTTTTTTGACAATTTTTAATAGAAATTTTAATGTTTCTTTACAAGTATTGAATTTCTTATCAATTAATAGTAATAAAGAGTTTTTATATATAAATAAGGGGATAAAATATTATTAAGGGATATTCAAAATGCCGGAACCTGATATAAAAAGTAGTATTAGTTCAGGGATTTACCAACAACTAAACGGTAAAAACTTTACTTTACTAGGATACGAAAACAAAATTAATGGTAAAAAAGCATATATTTCAACATTCCAAGGTATTGGAACTAATTTTAAAGACGATTTCATGTGCATTTGGGATGTAAAAAGCGGTTGCAATTATAACTCAAAAGGCTTAACAAACCAAAATCTCAGAATTAGGGCAAAATTAGGAGAAAAAAGTTCTGCAATTCAGATAAGATATTCTCCACTATCTGTTGATATTCCTGTTAATAAAAATACCAATATTTATCTAAATCCTCACTATAGCGGACAAATGGATTTTCGAAAACACAAATGGACAAATAGTATAGGAGCATTTGCAGGAATAAGTACAAAGTTAAATACCAAAGCAACTCTATCTTTAGAAGCTCAAAGATATAATCTTCAAAATATAAAACAAAACAACCTTGAAAACTGGGGAATCAATGCAATACTCTCATATAAATTATAATAAAAAAAGAAGTCTATTATGACTTCTTTTTTATTTAATTTCTTTTTGATAAGCCCAAGCAGAATGGTTATGAATACTTTCAAAAGCTTCACACTCAACTTCAAATTCTTTTACAACATCATGATTTCGAAGTTCTACTACTACATCTCGTAATACATCTTCCACAAATTTAGGATTTTCCCAAGCTTTTTCTGTAACAAACTTTTCGTCCTCTCTTTTTAACAATGGATATACAGGACAAGAAGCACAAGATTCAACTAACTCAATTAAATCCTCTAACCAAATATGTTCATTTTCATCATATGATACATTTACTTTGATAAATGCACGTTGGTTATGAGCTCCATTATCCGAAATTTCTTTTGAACAAGGGCATAAAGTTGTCACAGGAACAATTACCCCTAATATAAATTTATAGTTATCATTTTCAATACGACCTTCAAACTTACATTCATAACTCATTGGAGATACCAGACCTGTGACCGGAGATTTTTTATCTACAAAATATGTAAATCTAAATTCTAGTTCACCACTTCTAGCTTCAAGGTTTCTAATTATTTTTTCAAGACATCCCTTAATATCGACACCCAACAAATTCTTATGCTGCCATTCAGTTAAAACCTCTACAAAACGACTCATATGAGTCCCTTTATAATCCCGCGGTAGTGATACACTTACTTTCGCCTTTGCACAGACTACCTGATTTGAATTGTTTTTACGCTGGATAATTAAAGGTAAATCTAAATGCTTAATCCCAACTTTTTGGATATCTACATTTCTGTTATCTTTTAAATTTTGAATATCTTTCATAATTTCCTTAAAATTTCTTAATATATCGATACTATTTTAGCAATTTTTTTTAATTACTATACTTTATATAAATATATAAAGCTCTCTCTTCTTATTTAAACGGATAGGCCTTGAATACCAAGGTCTTTTTTTTATGCTTATTTTTTGTATCTGAATTTTTTACTCTTTATCCAGTAATTTTCTAATTCGCAAATATCTGTCCAATTCTTCCCTGAATTTAAAGGTATTACCGTATAGACCTTGAGTCAAATGAACTCTGTTATCATATTTCGGGTCGATAATATAAACAGTAGGAAAGCCAGAAATCATTGCATCTTCGATTAATCTCTTATAAGAAGAATTATCACAATCAATCATTACAAAATTATATTTGTTTTTATAAACAGTACTCAAAATCTTATATCTTGGCATAAATCGTAAACAGTATCCGCACCAATCTACATAGAAAAGTACAACTGAAGGCTTATCAGAATTAAGAGCTTCCTCATATGAGATACCAATTTTATAATCAGAAGGATGTTTTTTCTCCATCATATTTGTAACTGCAAAACCAACAGCTGAAGTTAACATAAATGCAGCCAGTAATAATAAAGTTATAATTATTTTCTTTTTCATTCTACTTATTCTCCCCTCTTCAAATATTATACTATAAAGATAAACACTCTTAATTTATGGTTATATAAAAG
>CASECH010000048.1 GCA_949286405.1 uncultured bacterium | reverse complement strand
TTCCATAAAATCTGCTTCAATAGGTTCTTCTATAATATCTATATCATTTTCAGCAGGTATCTGCATAATTTCAGTTTCTGAAATCTCAGGTGTGTTTTGTTTATCATCTAAATCTTTAATATTGTCAATAGATATTTCTTCAGGTGTTTCTATTTCTTCTATTATTGGTTCATTATCAATAATTTCTTCACTAATGATCGGTGCATCTTCCAAATCTAATTCTGAAAGAGTAATACTAGAAGTATTTATTTCTTCTTCTTCTTTGTTATTTTCTTGTATTAAATTTTCATTTTTTATGGTTTCTGTTGATGAATTATTTGGAATTTGGATATCTTCTTCTGTTATTTGATTTTCTTCTTCAAGAATTATTTCTGGCTCTTCCATTTCGGGTTCATTTATGTCTAGGTTGAGTTCTTGTTCTGTGCTTATATCTGTATCTTTTTCCAAAACATTTGCAGCTTCATTATCTATTTCTTTGTTGACAATATTTTCAGTAACTATGTTAGAAGCATATTCTGGTTCAGATTTCTGTTCTTTTATTTCAGGCATAGGAATAATATTGTCATTTTTTTCGATTTTATCTTCTTGTTTTATTTGAATATCATTTTCTTTTTCATCACTAATATTATCTTGTTCAGGTTCTTCTTCCAAGTTAAGCTTTTCCAATTGTACAATTAATGGGATATGTTGAGTTAAGTTACCATATACGATAAATTCATCAGAATTTAGTTTATTAAGAAATGTATTATACGATGCAAAGTCATGTTGCAAAGTAAGAGGTGCAAATAATATCATATTTTCAGCAGACTGTTTTAGTTCATTTAAGTATTTAAAGTCGTGACCGCAAATAACAGTTGAATTGATATTATTTTTTTCATTTATAATTCTTTTAAGTAATTTTTTTGTTATATTTCTATTTTCTGCCTTAATAAATGAATAAATCTGTGAGTCTATTTTTTTCATTACATCATATGTATATGACATAACTTCATTTTGTAATTTTGGAGATAACATAGATATATCAATAACTAAAATGTCATTTTTTTCTATCATTATTGATAAGTTAAGCATATCTTTTAAGTTTTGGGCAAAAACTTCCGCATCTCTGTATTTAAGCAGTTTATTTTTCAAAAGTACTAGTTGTGTTATACCGGTCTCTTTATATTGTTGGTCGACAACAGTGAAAAATGAATCAAATGGTATAAAGCCTTCTGGTAAAGTTTTTGTATATTCCTGTAATTCAATAAAAATATCTTGAATTATTGCTTTATTTGTCGCATCTACATCTTCTAAATCATTATTATATATATAGTTTATGGTCTCATAATTTAAAGGTAATTTGAAATCATCTCCAAATTTAATTTTCTTTTCCCAATCAAATTCTCCGTTTATATCAAACACTACTGTTTTTCTGTTCATTTTTTCAAATTGACGCATAAAGTTATCAAGTAAAATATTTGTATTTTCTTGATTATTAGAGCATATCAATAAATTCTTTTTGAATATACTTTCATCGACTTTTAACTCGAAATCCTGTTGAGCAAGTGTTCCCAATTTTATAGGAGTATCCATAGGCAAAATATCTAAAAGTTCATTTGAAGGCAACATTGATACTGTCGCTTTGGTGGAAGGTATGGAGCCATTGTAATTTTTTAGTATTCCTTCTTCATTAAATGTAAAAAGTAATTTTACTATTGCAAAATTAGATGTAGCATCAGCCCTCAGGTTGACTATTTGTGCAACATATGGAGTTGTTTCGTCTTCAATGACCACAAAACCTGATAGAACTAGGTTTTCTTTTTCTTCATAAGATATTTTTACTAAATTATTCTTAACTTCCAGTACCTTCATTAATAACTCCTCATTATTTTGTAACTATTCTAGCACAAACATGCCTGATTTAGCCAAATAATTAAATATTGAAATTTCAACTATTTACAACATCTTCTAAGTGATTGTATATTTCAACGGTTAATAAACAAATTTTTAGGTCTCTTTTTACAAGACTTTTTAACGTTGACTTATACAGTTTTAATAATGCTTTATTAAGTCCGTTATCTTCTTCCAGTAGCGCTTTTATTTTGTCAGAATGTTCTTTTTCTCTTGTATTTGGTTCTATTTTATCAGCAATAAATATTATTTTTTCAAAATCTGTCATATTTATTTTTCCCAGAGTATGCCAGCGAATTGCCGATAAAATTTCTGAATCTTTAATATTAAATTCTTTTTCTGCAATATACGCACTTACAGGTGCATGTAATGTTTTGTAATTAAGCATTTCACTTTCTTCTACTTTAAGATTGTTATTTATAATTTCAAGTAACTTTTCTTTTGCAAAACATTTTGCACAATCATGTAAAAGCCCTGCAATGTAAGCTTTTTCCTCAGAAAGATTATATTTTTGTGCAAGTTGTTTTGCACATTTTGCTGTTCCTAGTGTATGTAGATATCTTTCATCTGATAAGTTTTCTTTTAACCACTTTAAAATATACTCATTATTAATCTTTGTACAGTCCATTTTTTTCAATGTATCCTTTCACTTCCGGAGTTATAATATTATCAACAGGTTCATTATTTTTAATTTTTTCTCTTAATTCTGTTGATGATATATCTATGAAATTCATTTGAGTAAATTCAAAATTGTAGCCTTTTGATCTTAATTGCTCAAATTTTGCGGTACTAAGTTTATTTTCTCTTGTAAAAACTATAAAATCTACAAGATTTTTGAATTTATCGCTTTCATACCAAGATTCTATTTTTTCAAAAGCATCTGTTCCTATTATAAACTTTATTTTATCTTCGACATCATACATTTTATATAGTTTTTGAGCTGTAATATAAGAGTAAGACTTGTTTTCATTTTGAAATTCTATGTCAGATACTTCAAAGTGAGGGTTGTATGCTGTTGCAATTTTAACCATATTAAGTCTGTGTGTTGACATTTTAGAATTATAGTTTTTATGAGGAGGTTTGTATGCAGGGATAAAAACAATTTTGTCAAATCCGTAATGTTTAAGCACATATTCAGCCATTTGTAAATGAGCTTTGTGTATAGGATTAAATGTCCCTTGAAAAACGCATAATTTCATAGCTTTATTATACAATAAATCATTGATAATGTGTTTTATAATAAAAAAAACCTGACGTCAGATTGAAGTCAGGTACAAAATTTGTAGGGGAAAAATTAATTGGAGTTAAAATTTAAATTAAATGTAAAGCTTGTTTATTTGCAACTGCTATAAAATTCATTTGAGCAAGCAAATTTTCTGATCTATCTTCAAAAGGTTGGTTATTATTAACAGTTACTTGATTTTCATAAATTTCTTTTAATTTATTATCAATCTTTTTTAAATTAGCCACTGCCATTTTAAGCCTCTCTTTTTTTTGTTTATCTCTTATGTATATATAAAGTATATAAACATTTCTAAATTTCATAAATTGAATAACTTGTTACATTTCTTTACATTAGATAAAAACTTTTGTTTAAATAGTCAATTTTGCAATATTAAATGTTTTTATATTAAATATAGGGGAAATAGGAATAATTATGCTCAACAACAGTATGAATTACAGATATCAAGTACCGATGCAGGGTTTAACGCCTGAGCAGATTCGTGCTGCTGTGCAAGCTTCTCAACAACAATATCCTCAGGCTTCAATGCAAGGTGTAGATCCGCAACAGATAAAAGAAAGAATGGATCAAAGGGTTGATAACAATTATACAGTTAACCGTTTGAATCAAATGGGAGCAGAAAACCCAAATGATATGTTAAAGCAGTATGCTTTAGCTGTACCTATTTGGTATGGTCTGAGTCAGTCAATGGATTATTTTGCAAAAAAGTGCAGAGGAGAATATAAAGATACCGCGTTTTATAAAATTGGTAACTTTGGTGATGAGCTTGTAGATACCGTAAATAATTCCAGTGTAGGAAAATCAGGCTTTGCACAAGGGTTTAGTTCAAAAGTTAAAGGTTTAAATAAATGGTTTAATAAAAATATTGTTCAAAAATCTGCAATATTACGTTCATTTTCAAGTACACCGACTGTGCCTTATCATGACAT
The DNA here is from genome assembly GCA_949286405.1 of uncultured bacterium. Lineage (GTDB taxonomy): Bacteria > Cyanobacteriota > Vampirovibrionia > Gastranaerophilales > Gastranaerophilaceae > CALURL01. The sequence continues at coordinate 19,840 of CASECH010000048.1, read as the reverse complement.
GGTAAGAGGACAAGCTGCTTTTGATACCGGTGCATTGGCATTTGATTATCCTCAAGTTGCTGAAAACTTCTTGAAGCCGATAAAATATGTTGAAGATTTAGATTGTTACGGTGCAGATAGCTCATTTATCAAGAAGATTAAAGATGAAATTACGAAAGCTCCTACTGCTAAGGCTAGGAATGAAATTTTAGAAAGAGCCCAATTTGAATTGTTGAGTTCTGCTAAATCTCCTGCTGATATTGCAAACTTTAAAGCTTTATCAGTTGAAGAACGAGCTAAAGTATTAAAAGATTTAAAGGCGAAGGCTTTTGGTTATAATGATGCTGCTCATTTGGAAAAAATTACTAAAGATATACATAACCATATTGATGATGTAATCCAAGCTTCACAAAAAGCTAAGAAAAATGTGTATTCTAAAATATGGGCTCATGATAATAATTTTGTAGGAAAGGCTCAAGGACATTTATTTGGAAGAAAAGTATTTGCATCTGAGTTTGCAAATAAACTTACTGCATCTTTAGGAACTAAGAATACTAACCACAGGACTTGGTTAGGTAAAATGTTACCTAAATTCACTAATATTTTCTTGGAAGGTTCTACTAACAGAATTGCAGGTGGTAAGTTTGTAGCTGCTATGCAAGCGTTTTTCCTTGCTGAATGTTTAATGAAGACAGCCCAAGCAGAAGGTACAAGTGAAAAAGTTAAAACTTTTGTAGAAAGATTTACTGAAATGCTTGGTTTCTTTATTATGACTCCTGTTGCAATTAACTTATGGCATAGATTTGGCGGTATCCAATATGCAGGCATGTCTGATGATTTTGTAAAAAATGCATTAAATGGATTAAAGCGTAAAAACTTTAAATCAGATGCAGAGTTTGAAGCTGCTAAGAAATTAATTACAGAATTTCAGGATGCATGTAAATCAGGTAAGAAACCTCATGAAGCATATCGTCAAGTCTTGAAAGACTTTAATGAAAGATCTTTACGTGCAGGCTGGACTAAAGCTGAACATAAAGGCGGAGAAAAGGCACTAAGACATATATTAAAAGGTGATACAAGAAATCCATTTACTAAATTAGTGAAGAAATTAGCACGTATCGGAACTGTAGGTTTAGAGCAAATAAGACCTTATACTAAAGATGCAGTTAAACCTGGTTTTATGGGTAAATTGAAAGAAATTTTCAAACATCCTAAGTACTGGTTCAAACAAGGTGCTGGATATCCTATGAGGTTAATTCCTATAATGTTTGTTTTGATGCCATTTTTGAATAATTCATCAGTTAAGTTTATTCATAAAATCTTTGGACGTCCTGAACATTCAGTTCTTGATAAAGAAGATGAAGTATCAAAACAACCGCAACCTATACCAGGAGAAGTATATCAACCATATTCAGTAAAACAACCTCTTCCGGTACAAGGATTGCAGGGTAATACAAACTTACTTGATAAATATAAGCAAAATACACAGTCTGGAGTAAATAATAATCAACAAGTTGCAGGTAGTACTTCTGCTCCAATACAGCAACAACAGACGGTAAGAAGATATATACCTTCTCCAGAAGGAGTGAAAATTAATTCAAATGAGCCTCAAAGAACTTATGTACCTTCCCCAATGGGTGTACAGGTAGATCCAAAAAAGGAAGATCCTACTGCTGCAAATCAGGCTATGATGAGAGCCGATTTAGCGGAACAAAAAGCTCTTGAAGTTTTGAAAATGCATTAATTAAGTTTTTATTACAAATTTGAAACTCTTCCATAAAATTGCTATTATATTCACTAGCATGGGGGAGTTTTTATTATGAATAAGGCTTTTGATTATAAGAAATTTGCTAATTTCGCCAAGACACAAGCAGAACTATTAATCCCTGAGGATATATTACAAAATCACCGAGAGGAATTTATTAATAGAATTTATAATTTTACATATGTAGCCGGTGAAGCTTTAGCTAACGATGAGAATATTAAATCTCCTGAGGTTGCTAGGTTAGTTACTCAACTTGTTTCTGAGTGGACTTTTCATAAGTATGTAGATATTTTGCGTTCTGATATTCCTGAATCTTACCATGAAAGTTTGTTACAAAAACTTGCATTTGTTGTTTACGAAATTGGAAAAGAGGCAGTTATAAACGATCTTTCAGTAGATCAAGTATGTCATTTGGTAGAGTTTCATTTAAATAAAGAATATAAAAAAGCTTGTGACAGCTTATTTAATAAAGGATACATTGCTAAAGATATATATGAAAAGGCCTTATCTTTATCAAATGTTAGTGAGATGACTCTTCAGCATAACGTTAAAGTTGTTAGAAAAAATAGAAAATCTACTTATAAGTATACTGTGAGTGTTTTAATTATAGGAATTGTAGCGTTATTGGTTAATTTATTCCTGCCTGGCATGGGGATAAGTAGTGCAGGTGCCTTTTTAAAAATATTTGATACAGTGATGATTATTTTCTTATCATTGTATTTGGGTATGGTTATTATGTATATGTGGTTAAGAAGATAATTTTATTAAGAGTATTGTAAGTCTTTAATATATATGCTATAATAGATATACTCTGTATGGGTGTTAATTTTGTTCCTACATTTACTATAAAGGGAGAATTGACTCTGACAGGACTTGAAGTATACCCGCCGATTTATTCGCTAGCGGGAAACGGATTTTCCGAGGCGTTCACCCACCTGCGAGAACAAGCAGGTAACAAAATCGCACTTGTACAGGGTTTTATTATGTAAAAATATTGCCTCTTTTTAATATATATGCTAGTATTTAGCTATGATGCAGAATATTCCAACGATAGTTATAGCAGAAGAATCTCAGACACAGGAAGTAATAAAGCTTTTTTTGTCCGAGTGTAATGGTTATAATTTTTTGGCATCTACAAATGATTTTTCAAAGGCGTATAATGCAGTTAAAGAATTATCAAGAGCTTTGGTAATAGTTGATTTGTCGGATTATCCTGATCCAGGGTTAAATTTTATTACCAAAATTTCTCAAGAGTATCCAAATTGTAAAGTCCTTGTCTTGTCTGATTGCCCTACTGTTGATCTGATTGTTAGGGTTATGCGAGCAGGTGCAAGAGATTTTTTGCCTGTTCCCCTTATTAAAGCTGATTTTACGAATATTTTAGACAGTATGTATTCTGAGTTTTTTGGGGTGTCCAAAAAAAGAACTAAGTGTAGGGTTTTAACAGTTTTTTCAAATAAAGGTGGAATTGGTAAGACTGCAATTGCTTCTAATCTTGCTCTTGAGTTGGCCAAAATAACGAAAGAAAATGTAGCTTTAATTGATTTAAATTTTCAACTTGGTGATATTACTACTTTCTTTGATTTAAAACCTTCTTTTAATATTTCTTATATGTTGCAAAATTTGGATAAGATAAACGAGGATTTTTTGTTAAGTACTCTTGAAAAATACAAGGATACAAGTTTATATATATTAGCTGATCCACCTTATTTTAAGTTAGCTGAAAATATTAAGGTCGCTCAGATTTCAAAGTTGTTTGATATATTAAAGCAAACTTTTTCATATGTTGTAGTTGATACTTCTGCAGGCTTTGAGGCCAAAACTATGACCGCATTGGAAAATTCTGATTTGACCTTGCTTGTTTGTATTGCAAATTTACCTGCTTTAAGAAATTGCCAGAGATGTTTGGAATTATTTGAAAAACTCGGATATGAGCAGAATAAGATACAAATTTTAATAAATCGGTATATGGAAAATGATGAGATAAAAGCAGCGGATATTGAGGAAGTACTTGGTAAAAAGATATTTTGGAAAATTCCAAATAATTATTTTACCATGATGTCTGCTATTAACAAAGGGGTACCGGTTGCTGATATTAACCCTGATTCAAATGTTGCTAAAAGCTATAAAGAACTTGCTTTAATTGTATCTGATAGTATTTATAAGCAAAATTTAAGTTTTGGAAGCTCCCGTTTTGATGAAAAAGATAACAAATAGGTGATTAAATTGTTACAGAGTAGTAGATTAGGAAACAGATTTAAGAAAATTGAAAAAAAAACTACAGATTTAAAAAATGATAGCACTGTTGATGTATTTGAAGATAAGAAAGATGCTCTTTTGATGCATAATGAAAATCAAGCAGATATTGATTTAAGTAAAATTGAAACTGAGTATAAAATACTTTTGATTAATAAGATCGAAACCATTCCGGTCTGGTTTGAGTATTCTTCAGAGCAACAGGGGAATTTGATTTCTACTTTTATTGTTAATAAATTATCTGAGGATAATATTTTTTTGTCAGAAGATTTAAAAAATAAGCTGATTGATAATATTATATCTTCAATACTTGGATTTGGACCTGTTGATTATTTGGTTAAGCAAAATAATGTTGATGCTATATTCATAAATGCTCTTAATTCAGTTCATATTGAGATTGCCGGTAAAATATTAAATACTGAAATTAAATTATCTTCAAAACAGTTGGATTTATTGCTAAAACATATAAAAAATATTGCAGAATTAAAGCCTGAGGAGAATTCTTTTATATGGAATTGTAAATCAGGAAATCTATTTATTAATGCTGTGCTTCCACCTGTTGCTGAGAGTGGTGCTAATATTTTAATAAGGAAAATATATACTTGTGAATCTCCAAGTGATCTTATATCTAAGGGGATTTGTTCTCAGGATATTTTTGAATATATTGTATACATCGCAAATACTAAAAAAAATATAATTGTTTCAGGAGATGTAAGTGTTGGAAAAACTTTTTTTGTTGATTCTTTAGTAAAATTAGCTTTGTCTAATAAAAGAGGGGTTATTGTTCAGGATTATCCTCAAATGCTTTCTTTATCTGATACTTTGATGAAGTTTTATTTTTCATCTTTTAAAAGTATTTTTGAGTATCAGAAATTGGTTTCAGAATTAATGTTGTTACAGCCAGATTTTATTGTAATTGATTCAAATAATCCGCATGCTTTTAATTCTTCTGTATATTCAATAGAGCAAAATACTGGTGCTATTATCACATCAAGAGGCGTTTGTATTGATAATGTTGTTTCAAAATTTGTAAAAGCTATTTCTTGTGAAAGTAATTGTTCTGAGAAAAATGCTAAATTAACTTTTTTAAATAATTTTGATTATATTATTCATATTGAAAAGTGTTCTGATGGTGTAAAACGAGTTACTGCAGTGATTGAATTGTCAAATTCAAAAACTGTAGCTGCATCATTCAAAGTAATAGCAAAATGGGTTGATAATCATTATGAGATAGATATCCCTCAACCTTTGACATCAATAAAGGCTGAAAGTTTTGTGGTTAGAAATCCTATTGGGACATCCCTAAAAGATAGATTTTCTAATGATTTTGTATCTGAGTAGTTTTTCTTTTATTCATTTCGTTGAATACTTCTTTTACTTTTGATTTAGAAACAAGTTCTTTTGAAATTTGGTCTATTTCAGGATTAATGTATTTTTTCATTATATTGTTTTGGACAAACTTAGTCAGTGGATTGGTAAGTAATAGCATTGTAGAAAAACCAACTATTGTTTTTAATAGTTGATTTTTAAATATTAGTGAATTTTGGTACTCTTTTAGAGCTGTTTTAAGTGCGTGATATGCATAGTCATGTCCATACATTTCTTTCATTGTAGGCATAATAGATTTATATTTTTTATTGACATAGTACGGAATGTCTTTTTTATTATCTGTAATTAGTGCTGTTTTTATTTCGAATATTTTTTTAGCGTTTTCTTCAGCAAAATCTAACAAATTTTTTCGGTCTGAATTCACCATTGGGTATTTATTTGTTAAAAAATTAATAATTTTTTTATAAAATTTTGCACTTTTCTTCTCATTTTCTCTTGCCTGGAGCTTGTTATTTAGTGTGGTTAATATTAAATTTTTTAGATTATTATAATCATCAAGTGTTTCTCCCTTGCATTGACTTATTACATCTTTAGTGTGCCTTATTACAGAGTCTTTTGCAGAAGTAGAAAGTTTGTATTTATCATTAATTTTAGCTATTGGGGATATTAGTTTTTGTGATGTAAATATTACTGAAGGCATAACCACAAGTGACATTAATCCTTGAAATATACCTCTTTCTAAAGCTCTAGTGCCACTTGGATTTATCCCATTTTTGTCTGTTTTATATTTATCATAAATGTCAGCTCCTAAATACATAAATGTCGGAGCCCAAAGTGCAGCACCAAGTTTCGGAGCAATTTCTCTTATTGCAGTACCTACATCACTAGAGTATGACATACTTCTTACAACCCAAGTATTTAAAGGATCTTTATAGCTTTTAGGAGGTGTATTTGTATTATTTTTGCTCTTTTGGATTGTAGGACAGTTATTTATCTGACTGTCAGTTTTTCTTATCAATCTATGTCCTTTGCCTAAGTTAATTAACTTTTTGTATAATGCTCCTAAATATTTTTTTTTGCTAATTTTTTTTGTAAATTAAATTTAACTGGGTTATAATTTAGTAATGGAAAGAAAGTTTAAAATACATTCAAAATACAGACCATCAGGTGATCAGCCAAAAGCTATAGAAAAGTTAGTTGAAGGGCTAAATAATGGCGATGATGCTCAGACTTTGCTCGGGATTACTGGGTCTGGAAAGACCTTTACGATTGCAAATGTGATTGAAAAAGTTCAAAAACCTACATTGATAATTGCTCATAATAAAACTCTTGCAGCACAATTGTATAACGAATTTAAGGAGTTATTTCCTGAAAATGCTGTTGAGTATTTTATAAGTTATTATGATTATTATCAGCCTGAGGCGTATATTCCAAGAACTGATACATATATTGAAAAATCTGCATCAATAAATGAAGAAATTGATAGATTAAGACATAATACAACGCGAAGTCTATATGAACGTAATGATGTAATAATTGTTGCTTCAGTAAGTTGTATATATGGTTTGGGATTGCCGGAAAATTATTTTAGAGGGTCAGTTGAGCTTAGAGTTGGTGATGAAGTAGCAAGAGATGATTTGTTAAAACATCTTGTAGCTGTACAGTATACAAGGAATGATTTGGTTCTTGAAAGAGCTAATTTTAGAGCAAGAGGTGATATTGTTGAGATTATTCCTGCTTACGAGAAAATAATTACAAGAATTTATTTTTTTGGAGATGAAATTGAAAAAATAGTGCGTATTGACAATGTAACAGGTGAGATTATTGAGACTCCTGAAAAAGTTGTTATATACCCTGCAGTGCATTATCTTTCATTTGACGATAATTTAGATGAAACATTAAGATTAATTAGGGAAGAACTTCAACAAAGACTTGTTGTATTAAATAATGAAAATAAACTGGTTGAGGCTCAAAGACTTGAACAAAGAGTTAAATATGATATGGAAATGATAAAGGAGATGGGCTATTGTTCAGGTATTGAAAATTATTCAAGAATTATTGAACGGCGTCCGCCTGGTTCTGCTCCTGCAACTTTATTAGATTATTTTAGAGGTGATTTTTTAACTGTAATTGATGAATCACATGTTACTTTACCTCAGTTAAAAGGTATGTATAGAGGTGACTCTGCAAGAAAAGATACATTAATTGAATACGGCTTTAGATTACCTTGTGCAAAAGATAATAGACCTTTAAAAAATGATGAATTTTTTAATAAAGTGCATCAAAAAATTTATATTTCCGCAACACCAGCAGAGTTCGAACGTCAAACGTCAGCTCAATTGGTAGAACAAATTATACGTCCCACAGGTTTGGTTGATCCTAAAATCTCAGTTAGACCAATTGATACTCAAATTAATGATTTAAAAATAGAAATAAAAAAACGTACTGATAAAAATGAAAGAGTGTTAATAACCACTCTGACTAAGAAGATGGCAGAAGATTTGACAGATTTTTTCATTCAAGAAGGTATAAGAGTTAGATATTTGCATAGTGAAATTCAGTCATTAGAGCGTGTTGAAATTCTTAGGGATTTAAGGCTTGGTGAATTTGATGTTTTAATAGGAGTTAATCTTTTAAGAGAGGGTTTGGATATTCCTGAAGTTTCACTTGTGGCTATTATGGATGCAGATAAGGAAGGTTTTTTACGTTCAGAGACAAGTTTAATTCAGACAATTGGGCGTGCTGCTCGTAATGCTTGCGGTGAAGTTATTATGTATGCTGATAAAATTACTGAGTCAATGGAAAAAGCTATTAATGAAACAGAAAGACGTCGTAAAATACAGTTAGAATATAATAAAAAGTATGGAATTATTCCCCAAACTATTAAAAAACCTATTGAGAATAATTTATTGTCATTAGTCGCAAGTTATAGAGATTTAGAAGATATCGTCGCGGAAGAAATGGTTGAACTCAACATTGAAAAGAAAGATTTACCAAAACTTATAGATAAATTGGAAAAAGATATGCATAAAGCTGCTAAGATTCTTGACTTTGAAAGAGCTGCAGAAATCCGTGACAAGTTGAAAAAGCTACGAGAAATGGTTAAATAGTAATTGTATTTAAATGTTTAAAATTTATTATCTTTTTCTTCCGTCGGTATTGATTCATAATCAAGTTGAGCGATGTAGTGACCTATCATTGCTAAATTAAATACTCCAGCTATGCACCAAAAAAACGTGCATACCATATTAGGAATTCCAAAGAAAATCCAAAAAATGTATGTCACAGCTCCAACAAATATGCCATTAACAACTAAGACTCCAGGAATCATGAATATAATTTTTATCATAATGTCCATTGAAGTTTCTGATATTATTTTTAAATTGTAAGCATCAGAAATTTTAAAATTTTTAGAGTAAAGCATGTACCCTGTCAAGATAATAGAACCAAAAACAAACCAAGTAATTATTTTGAATGTTAAAGCAGTCTTAGGTTCTGTTAAATTTGTATTTATAATATCAATAACCAGCGTTGCGAGCCAGCAATTAAGTGCTATTGAAGGCCCAAGAGCAATAAGACCTTTTATTGAAGAGAAAAATAAACTAAAAATATTGAATGACGGTAATACCTGATCTCTACCGTTTCTTACATTTGAAGTGCATTGTAGCATAAAACCAAATAATAATATGAAAGTTATAGCTGCCATCCACCCGAAAGCCATATAATTACCTGAGCTGGTAATATATAAATGAACCGTATAATAAAGTGGTATTGCATATATAAAACACTTTAGTGCTGTCATATTATCTTGAATTGACTCTTCAAATGCGTCTTTTATCGATGCCATGTTTAATTTACTCCCAATCTATCTAAAAAATATGATATCATATTAATATTGATAATACAATCTTGGTTTTGTATTTATTTTAGAATATTTTTGTCTATATAACCTATATATTTTAAATTTCTATGATACTCGTCAAAATCTAGTCCGTAACCTACTACAAACTGATCTTGGATTTCAAAGCAGTAAAAATCGGCATCAATATCAATTATTCTTGCAACTTTTTTATCCAGTAAAGAGCAGAATTTTAAATCTTTTACGTGAAAATTACAGTTAATAAAGTCTACTAAAAATTTTGCAGTATAGCCTTTATCAATTATATCTTCGATTATAAGTACATTTTTGTTATTTAAGTCAGGCAAAGTAATATCTACAGCTCTCACTTTTCCGGTTGTTTGAGTCGTTCCATGGTAACTTGATAGCCTTATAAATTCCATCTGTAATGGCATATTTAGATGCTTGACTAAATCAACAGCAAACATAACAGCTCCTTTAAGTACGCATATTGCAACAACTTCCTCTCCTTGATAATAGTTATTCATTTTTTGAGCTAGTTCTTTTATTTTTGTTTGGATTTCATTCTCACTAAATAGTATACTTATATCTTTTTCTTCTAGTTTCATAACTTTATTCCTTTATCTTTTCTAATTTTAGTATATGCGTTGGTTTTGTTCTTACCTTAATTTTATTACTAATTCCGATTGATGGAGCCCATAAAACTTCGTTATTCACGCACAAAAACAATAATGAATCTTTTATGTGGTTTGGAATTTTTTTATTATTAAGATATTTTTTTAATTTTTGTCTTCCTGACATACCCAGTGGTTGGATTAAATCTCCATTTTTTCTGTGTCTTAGGTCGAAATTTATATTAAAATCAGTAAAATCAACAAGTGCTGTATTATCTTCATCTTTTGGAAGTTTATCAAGCTCTGTTTTTGGAAAAATAGAAAATTTGTAGTTATCTATAAAATATTCTCCACATTTTAATATTTTTATTGAAGAAATTTCTTTTTCTTGTTTTTTTATTGTATAAATCTCTTTGTTATTGACGTAAAGCCAGACATCAGATGTTAAAGAACAAGTTTTACCAGACTTTGAGGAGATATTTTTTTCAATAAAATTAAGAATATATTCTATTTTTTCTTTATCATAGTTTAAGTTTAAGTCTTGATATAAGCTATGAATTATTCTTTGTTTTAGTTGTATAGGACAATCAATATAGTCTTTTGTGTGAATTATATTGTTATTATAAATGTTTGAAATAATTTTATTAAAATATTCATTTTCTGATTGTGCAATTTCTGACAGTGAGTTGATTGACTCTTTAAATAATGGATTAATTTGACTTAGTATTGGGAATATTTCATGTCTAATTAGATTTCTTTTATACTTAGTATTAGAGTTGGAGCTATCTTGGTTTGGTGAAAGATTATTGATAAGACAATATTGTTCAATTTCTTCTCTATAAACATTTAAAAGAGGTCTATAAAATATTCCTCGTTGTTCTTTTATGCCTTCAAGTCCATAAATCCCTGTACCTTTAACAAGTCTATATAAAACAGTTTCAGTATTGTCATCGGCATTATGAGCGGTTAATATACAATCAGTGTTGAATTTTTGTGCATATTTTTCAAAAAACTCATAGCGAGCTTTTCTTGCAGCTGTCTCTGTTTTTTTTATTTTAGAGCTAAGTGTTTCGCTATAAAATTTAATATTTTCTAATTGGCAAAAATTTCTACAATTAATTTCTTCTGTTTTACTTTCTTCTCCACGCCAATTGTGATTTAAGTGTATAGCAATTGGTATAAATTTATATTTTTTAGAAAGATTATTTATAATGTGTAACAAACACATTGAATCATAGCCGCCAGAAAAAGCTACAATTAAAAATTTTTCTGGTGTATTTAGTTTATATTTATCTAAAAATTTTTCAATTTTATCAGTGATATTCATGCTAAATAAACTAAAGATTTAAGAATTTTTTTACACCTTCTTTTATTTCCACTGCATCAACTCCAAGCTGCTCAAGTGCTTTCATTGCAAGACTTTCAGGTTCTGTGGTAAGTGCAAGTAACATATGAGAAGATTCTATTTTTGTTTTGTGCTCTTTTTTAGCTAATTCCCAAGCTTTTTCTAGTACTCTTTTTGCACGTTTGGTGAATACAATTTCTTTATCAAAATATTCATTTCCAAAGCCAATCATACTTTCTACGATGGCTCTTGCATCTTTTATATTTATTTCAAGTTCATTTAGAACTTGAGCTCCTATTCCTGTCGCTTCCCCTATAATACCAAGTAAAAACATCTCTGTACCTACTATATTACGTCCTAGTCTTCTTGCTTCTTCTTTTGCAAGCCTTAGGATTGTAAGTGTTTCAGGCATTTGTTTTTCAATTGGTTTTATAATACTGTGAGCAAGGTCATCATCATTAATTTTTAGTTCTTTGAATATATCATAAGCTACGCCGCGTTTTGTTTTCAAAATTCCAAGTACTATATGCTCTGGTAGTACAACAGAAGATCCCAGTTCTTTTGCTGTTTGAAGTGCTAAATTCATTGTTGTAAATGCATTTGGTGTAAAAATAATTTGACGACCTTCATATTCAGACTGTCTTGATTGAATATTTTTTAGTTTTTCTTCAAATTTTTCTTCTGTAATTCCAAATTTTGAAAGAATTGAGGTCAGTTCAGAGTTTTTATCTTCCAAAATAGAAGATATTATTTGCTCTGTTCCGAGAATTTCGTAATTTGAAGTAGATAACTTGGCAACCGCTCTTTCAAATACAGCTGAAGATTCTTCACTATCAAAGATACTGTCAGTCGCTTGATTGCGGTTGCTATCATTATCTTTATTGTCATCTATTTCTGGATGATAGATTTTTTTTATTTTCTTTTGTACAAGTTTTTCTAACAAAGTTCTTGATTTGTAGATATCAAATCCAAGTTTTTCGAGAATTTTTACATTGTTTGATCTTTTTTCACTGATTACGGCAAGAAACAGGTGTTCATAAAGAACTGTTTGATTACCTGATTTTGTAGCTAAATCAAGAGTGTGTTTTAGAATTTCTTTATATTCTGTATCAAAAGACAGTGTTTGTGGTTGAATCGTATTAGAAGTACTATTAAGTTGGATATATTCTAACAGGTTATCATAATCAATGTCATATGATTTAAAGATTTTTAGAGATATCCCCTTTGCTTCCTTTACAAGAGCTAAGAGCAGATGCTCAGGCATTACTTTTACACTTTTTAGGTCTTTTGCAATTTCTTGAGACTGGCTAACTACATTTATAGCTTTTTCAGTGAATTTTTCAAACAACTTATTCTTCCTCTTCTTCGTCGTCTAAACTTTCTACGTATGCTGCTACTTTTTCAAATTCAGCATCATCATCTATTGTTTCAAATAAATAGTCTTCACCATCTTTTGTTAATCTCATCAGTACAAGCTCATCTTCTTCTCCTGCTTGTGCATCGATAGGAAGTAATAAAGCATACTCAATTTCATCAACTTCTACAATGTCATATAATTCAAATTTGATGATATTTCCAGCTTCATCAACTGTTTCTATAATTTGTTGTTCTTCATCTGCCATAATAAAATGTCTCCTTATTTTATGTTTCTGTCTACTACTATATTATTTATTATTTCTACTTAGGTACTGTTCTAGTATAATACAAGCACTTTCAATATCAACCAGTCCTTTATTTTTTCTGAAGTCTATTTTTTTTTCTCTTAAATTTTCTTCAGCTTGTTCAGATGTGAGTCTTTCATCTTCATAAATTATTTCATATCCTTTGATTTTAGATGCGAACTCTTTGCAATCTTGTGCTTGGGAACCTTGTGTTCCATCCATATTTAAAGGTACGCCTACAATAATTTTTTTTACGTGATTTTCTTTTGCTATTTTTAATATGCTTTCGATGGCCTTATTTTCAGGTTCTCTATTTAGACATATGTGACCATTTGCAAGGATTAATAAAAAATCGCTAAGTGCCACTCCTATTCTTTTTGTACCGATATCTAATGCCATTACTTTATACATTTATTTTACCCACATTTTTTCTATATCTTCTACGATTTTTTTCGCATTTTCATCTTTTAGTACTTTTAGATTAAAGTAATACTGATAAATACTTATTCTTAGAATATTTTTTAAGAATTCTTCTTTCAATCTTTCATCAAAGTAGAGACTATAAATGTTTTCAGCATCATCAATGAGTCCTTCTTCAAACTTTATATAAGCAACAGTTAAAAGACGCTTTGTCCATATTTCATATTCTTGTTCGTAGAAAACTTTATGTAAATTTTTATCAATTAATTCATCAAAATTTTTGCTGTCTGATTTTTCTACAATTTTTATGAACTCTTCAAATTCATCACTATATTCTTTATCTAGGAACCAATGTTGCATAAAGTCTGATTTGGTGATAGATTCTAGTTCTTTTAGTGTAATATTCTTCTTTTTTAAGTTGGATTTTAATACTTCTTCTATTGAAGAATTTGGATATTCAATATCTGTAAAAATATTTTTCCAGCAAATGTATTCATATGGGATGTTATAATTGTTTTTTCTTGATATCATTTCAGCTTCTTTTAATAATAGTTTAACTTTTGATGGTTCAAGGTTTATTTGTTTTTCATCTCTATAAAATCTATCTATAATTGTATTGCATTCAAATTTAGTAATTTCATTAAATCCAAAACAATCTCGTATACCATGATAATCATCTGTAACTATTGCTACAAACTGAACTTTCCCAGAGCTGTTAATTCTTGAAATAATATGTGCAATATTTCCATGTCCATCAGGATATGTTATACAAAATCTATATGGTTTTGTGTTTTCAAGTAATTTTTTATAAAAATCAATAGAATTATCATCTCTAATTCCTGCAATTTTAAGTGTGGATATGTTTTTATTTATTGCAGGAAGCATAGACTTTGGTGCGAAATCAAGTGCTGTATGTAAAGCGTGATAAGCAAGTTGTGATTTTGTATTCCCAAGAATTTCAAGTGCAGCTTTCCCAGCCTCACTTTCAGGATTTGATAGAAATACAGGAATCATTATATTTGCTAATTCATCTTCAGAGTAATCATTTCCTAAGGATCTAAGCAGTATTATCTGGTCTTCTTCGGGTAATGAACTTAAAAAATCTAAAAAATCTATTTGTACTTCAGGATTGATAATTGCAGATGTAAGTAAATTTTTAGTGTCTTCATCAACAAAATCATCAGGATTATCCAAATAATTATCGCAAGCCTCATAGCTCCAATTGGAATCAATATCCCTTAAAAAATCAAGTGCAAATATTTTTACAGAGTTAGATGTCAGATTACTTTTTATAATTGCCCATAGTTTTTCTGATAATTCTTCTTTAGAAGCATATCTTTTTAACAAAAATTTTAAAACTTTGTTGTCGTTTTTTGTATTATTAATTTCTTTAAATAGTAATTTAACAATAATTTTTTTGTCTGTTTGTGCATCTAATGTTCTATAATGAACTTCATAATTTTCAAGATCACTAATCCCTTTGAGTTTTGAAAGTAATTTAGATATTTCTGCTTTCAATTCAAAAGGGTTAAGTTGTTTTAATTCTTGAAATTTATTATCTATCATCTTGCTTTTCCCCAAAATGCATCTAGTATTTGTTGAGCTTCTGCAGAAGGCATTCTATCATTCAAAATTAAATATTGTACGGCAATCATAGCACACTCAGAACAAATATTAACCCCAGGTCCTTGAACCATTTTTAGTACTTGGGTATTAGGTCTATGACAAAAACTACAATAGACCAATTCATCATTTTTTTCGTCAGAATGTTTATTATGTTCTTTGGGAGTTTCTTTATGTTCCCTTTTTTCTCCTAATTTAACAACTTTATCAGACATTATAAGTCTCCTTATTTATGATGCTATTATATTGTAACTTAAATTTATAAAATTTGCCAAATATTTTTTATTATTTTATAATCAGTTTTACAACACGATAATTTTGAGGATGATTATATCATGAAAAAAGCTCTTTTGCTAGTGAGTATATTGTTTATTTCTGTTATTTCTACAGCATGTATAAACAATTTTGCAGTTCAAGAACTTAATAATAAAGCAAAGTCTTTTATGGACAAAGGTGACTATGCGAATGCTATTGAAAGATTGAAGTCTAGTATTGATTTAGACGGATCTGTTTTTGAAACTCGTTATAATTTAGCGGTCGCTTATACAAAAGCTGAAGACTATTCAAATGCAGTCGATGCTTATAATGAAGCTATTAAGTTAAATCCTGATTTTGCTGATGCATATTATTCATTAGCAGTCTGTGAAGAAAATTTAGCAAAAGATATTATAAGTGGTTTCGTTAAAGTAAATGAAGACGGTTCCGTATCAAAGATTGAAAAATCCGATGATGACAAAGAGCTTGTAGATTTATCTGATTCTGATAAAAATATGGTGGCTACTTTATTAGGAAATTCTATTTCAGATTACAAGATATACTTGGATAAGGCTTCAAATCCTCAAGATAAAGAAGATGTTGAAAATAAAATCCAAGTACTTGAAACAATGAAAGACAAGTATGGAACTGCTGATACTAAATCTGTAGAGCAGGATTAATATGTTTCAATCCCCTGGAGATATTGCATTTTCTATTTTTGGATTTCCTGTTTATTTTTATGGAATAACTATGGCACTATCCATATTTTCAGGGATTTATATTGCGTATTTTTTGTACAAAAAAATATATGATATAGTTCTAGCTGAAAAAATTATTGATTTTTCTCCATATCTTATAATTTTAGGGATTATAGGAGCAAGAATATATTACTGCTTTGTGAATTATCAATATTATTTTATTCATCCTGCTGAAATATTTTATATTCGCCAAGGTGGGTTATCTATACATGGTATGATTATTATTGGAGTTTTAAGTCTTTTTATTTTTTCAAGAATATATAAAATGCCTTTTTTGAAACTTTTTGATGTGTTTATGTGTGGTACTGCTTTGGCTCAAAGTATAGGACGTTGGGGAAATTTTTTTAATTCAGAAGCTTTCGGATACCCGACTAATTTGCCATGGAAGTTGTTTATTCCAGTCGAAAGTCGTCCGTTGCAATTTATTGATTTTCAGTATTTCCATCCAACCTTTTTATATGAAAGTATTTTAGATTTTATTATTTTTGTATTTTTAATTCTTTTTCTAAAGAAGTTTTCTAACAGGCCTGGGCTGACAGCTGGTGTTTATTTGTTTTTGTATTCTATTGTTAGAATTTTTGTAGAGCAACTAAGGCTTGACAGTGCTTTAAATATTGATGGAATTCCTATAGCTCAGTGGGCTTCTTTTGTTTTGATATTTATTTCTTTGATATTATGTAGTTTTGTGCTTTTGAAGAAAAATGATTAGAGTTTTGGTAATTGATTTTAATTTGTTTTGTTAATATAATTAAGCTGTTATGGATAAATGTATACAAAAAGAAAAATTACCCCTTATTTGGCTTTCTGGAGCTCACTTTATTAATGATGTATATACCGGAGTGCTAAATCCTATTATGCCGTTTATTGCTGCCAAAATAGGAATATCAATGGCTATTGCGACGATAGTTTTGACCATTTCTCATATCTTCTCGTCATTGTTACAGCCCTTGTTTGGCTTTTTTGCGGATAATATTGTAAAACGTTCTTTTATTTTTTGGGGATTAATACTTTCTTCTGTATTTATCCCATTAGCTTCAAATGCGAATAACTTAGTTGTTTTAGTTCTATTTATTATTCTGGGAAGTATTGGATCAAGTTTATTTCATCCGCAAGCTCTTGGGTTTGCTTCACGCTTTGCAAGTTCTGAAAAACTTGATAAAGCAAAGGCTATGGCTGTATTTATTTCTATGGGAACTTTAGGATATTCATGCGGGCCTATCATATCTTCGTCAATTACTCAATTTTTAGGTATGTCTAAAATGTCTTTTATGACAATAATTGGTCTTGTGTGGGCTATTATTATGTTTAGATGTGTTCCTAAACTTTCTTTGTCTGAGTCTGTTAAGTCTAAAATTAAATTTAAAAGTGCGTTCAAGGATATTTTAGCAAATAGAAAGTTAAATATACTAAATGTTATTGCTATGTTAAAGACAATGATAATGACGTCTTGTTTTATTTTGTTACCATTCTTGTGGAAAGGTATTGGGCATACACCATTTTATATTGGAATGTCTTTATTTGCTTTTATATTTGCAGGTGGAATTGGATCTTTATTGAGTAGTTCTATTGAAAAGAAAATTGGTTCTGCTAAAGTTTTTTATATTTCAATGATTGCAACTTTACCTTTAATGTTTTTGTTTATTTTAACGTATAAAGCTCATTCAATTATATCTTTATGTATTTTTATCGTAATGGGTTTTGTTACAATGATGGCAACTCCTGTTGTTATGGTTATGGCACAAGGAATACTTCCTCAATATAAAAGCATAATTTCAGGATTTATTAACGGGTTTTCTGTTGGAATTGTTGCAATTTTTATGTCGCTGTTAGGATTTATTGCAGAACATTATGGAATAACAAATGTTTTGTTAGCTGTATCTGTAATTCCTGCTCTTTGTTCTTTGCTGGTAAAAGAATTATATAAGCAAAACTAATCTTGAATTCTGAAATAAACACAAAAGTAAATTTAATTATGGCATACTGTAATTACTAAGCTAAAACATCTAAAGATTTTCTTTTACAATCTAAATCTTGGTGCTTAGCAGCCAACTTTTCCTGTAAGTAAGAAACTTTGTAAAGTAATTTATTAGAAGCTAAATCCATACTCATTTTTTTGTCAAGCTGATTCAACATTCCCAAATCATGCTCACCACCAAAAGCTCCTGCATTACTCATCTGAGTGCCATTCTGCATCAGACCAAAAGCAGCTTTGTTCATGTTATTTATTGAATTAAAGCGAACAATTGATGATACTAACATTTCATTAACTCCTACATGTCTCCTACAAATAAATTATATTATAACTTATCTTTTTAATCAAGTATTAATTTTTGTAACGAATTGGGTAATCTTTGAAATTAGATATTATTTATATACTTTATATATATGTAAACATTAAATGAACACGAGATATTAAGAGAGAAAATTTTAAATTCCGTTCTAATAAGAAAGAGACTAAATATTCCTATTCCTACCTTCCTAAAAATTTTATGTCCCCATATTTATGGGGCGTTTTTTTTACATAAAAAAGAGACAGCTCAAGACTGCCTCTTTTTTTGTAGATTTATTTATTTATTTATTTTTACCAATTTCATGGATTTTAATGAAGTTAGTACCGCCAACTAATAGCTCAGGTACAGAACCTGTGATAAGTACTTTATTTCCTTCAACTAAATTCATGTGAGAAATCAAATATTCATCAATTTTTCTCAAGCTTTCTTTGTCAATTTTTCCTTCAAAATCAAATACAGTAGGATAAACTCCTCTATATAATTTAATGTGTCTGCAAGTAATTTTTTTAGGACAGCAAGCAAAAATTGGAACATTTAATTTGCCTTCAGCAAGGAAAGAAGCTGTAAAACCACTACCAGTAAGTGCAACAACAGCTTTAATGTTCATTTTCTTAGACATATCAGCGATTGACATACCTATTGCCATAGCTTGACTATCTTTTTCTTCTTCAATCATTTTGCGTGGAAATTTATTTTTACGCATAAATGAGCTTGATTCTACGTTGTCAGCGATTCTTTTCATCATTGCAACAGCTTCTACAGGATAAGCTCCTGCTGCAGTTTCTCCTGATAACATGATCGCATCTGTTCCATCTAAAATAGCATTAGCAACGTCAGAAGTTTCTGCACGTGTTGGAATAGGATTTTCAATCATGCTATCAAGCATTTGTGTTGCAACAATTACAACTTTTCTTTTA
Organism: uncultured bacterium; assembly: GCA_949286405.1. GTDB lineage: Bacteria > Cyanobacteriota > Vampirovibrionia > Gastranaerophilales > Gastranaerophilaceae > CALURL01. The sequence continues at coordinate 768 of CASECH010000048.1, read as the reverse complement.
GTATTTGCTTTTCTGATAATAGTTTTTTGAACAATAGGTACTTTTTCGTTAGAAATTTCAATACCTAAGTCCCCTCTTGCAACCATAATACCGTCAGATACATCAATAATACTATCAATGTTATTTACTGCTTGAGGTTTTTCAATTTTAGAAATAATTTTAGCTGTTTCGTTTCCATGGCTTTTTAGAAGTTCTCTTAGCTCAACGATATCAGAAGCTTCTCTTACAAATGATAATCCAAGATAATCGATATCTTGATGAGCTGCAAATTCTACGAATTTTTTATCACGTTCTGTAAGTACTTCCAAACTTCCTTGTGAACCAGGTATATTGATACCTTTTCTTTGTTTTAAAAGTCCATCTGTCAGAACTTTTGTGATAACAACATCGCCTTCTACACCTTGAACTTCAAGTTGAATTTTACCGTCATCAACCATAATCATTTCGCCAATGTTAACGTCTTGGGCGATACCTTTGTAGTCAACCGGTAAAATATCTCCTGTAATTTCTGTCTGGTGACGAAATTTTAAAATTTGTCCTTTTTTAATTTCAATTGATTCTGGGAGCATACCTATCCTGATTTTTGGACCTTGTAAGTCTAATAAAACAGGGATTAAAGTATCTTCTTCTTTTTCAATTTCTCTGATGTATTTCAAATTTTGTCCATGCATTTCAACATCTCCATGAGAAGAGTTTAATCTGAACATGGTAACACCAGCTTTAAACAGCTCTCTGATTTTTTCTTTTGTGCTACTAGCAGGTCCTAAT